>NZ_JAMDLG010000007.1 GCF_023721715.1 Parasegetibacter sp. NRK P23 | reverse complement strand
CCAACTGTAATTTTGATAAGTGTAAAACGTCACCAAGGTTACACACAACGGTACGGCTTACTGATGGCCGGGAGTTTGGAAACGTTCACAGTCTTGCCGTGAATGAATTTGCTTTAGAAAAAGAACATCACGATTACCGTCTTACCCGGCTAGCAGTAAACCGATGTTGGCGGTAGTTTATTTTGGTATCCTCATATCATATTTACCATGTACAGAATTATATTTAACAACTTCTAAGTCAATAACCTGTTCCAAATGATAATTTGTTTCAAAGTCTTTATCCTTTATAGTATTCGCTTTTATGAATCCTTTGTGTCTTGACTGGTCTAGTTGAACAATTATACCATAAAATCTGATACTTAAAATCCTACACTTTTTAATAGTTCCAGGCTCAATTTCTATCTCTGGATCACTACTTAACTTAGCCTTTGCATTTGAAATCATTGAATTAAATCTATCAAAATCCATAGGATTTAAATTGTACCCATCATTAATGAAACTATAATAGGCTTTAAAATGTTTGTCAAAATATCTTTTCAGGTAACCTAAAAATTCTTCAGAATGTGCTAATACATTTTGAAGTGATAAGTGCGACAACTTACCTTCACCTGCCATATTAGTCGCAATTTTTTCCGCCAATTTCACATCTTCAAACCAAGTATCTTCGCTACATGCGCTTAAATAATCAAGATTCCCTAAAATATCCAAATGTATTATGCCAGAAGTTGTAATAGAAACTAGCTCATTTGGTTTTATTCTTTGACTATCTTGAGTTTCGCTGCTTAACAATTTTTGCCGAATTAAAGAAAGAATTTCTTTCTCTACTCTGAGTTTGTCATGTCCTAGACTATTTAAGTATGAAATTATTTTGTCAGTTGAGTGAAAACCAGGTATCCCACTCGGCCCTTTTATTCTATAATTTGAATGCAGCCACTTTAAAATTGAAAGTCTTGTAAAGGGGTTGGGAATACTATCGCTTGGGTCTGAATAAAATAAATTCTTAATTTTCGACGATTCATCATTATAATAGGCACGATTACCTCTTAAAAACACCTTACTTACGATGTGATTAGACAACTTATGCTCGCCTTTAGATTGCTTCATTTTTAGAATATCCACTTCACTAATGTGTCCACTTTTAATAAAATCTGTAAAGATTTCGATTCCTTTTCTCAAATCACTTCCAGCCAATCCAATCAAAAGTTTTTTAAAAAAATTATTTTGAAAAAGAGAGGCCAACACACTTTTTAAATAATACAACTCATCAACAGCAGGATAAGAGACTTTAATGTTATTTTTTAGAGTATAGTAGCGAGTTGAGTTAGTTTTCGAAAGACGTGATGCATATTTGATTCTTGTATATATTACTTTCTCTAGAGAGGCTGGAGTTATTCTAAATGTCAAATCTTTTATTACTGTATCTAATGGCTTTTCATTTCTAAAATGGTCATAGGTTGTGTCTCTTAATGGTAAGAATACGATTGATTTTATTGTATCCTTAAGCCAATTAGCTACCTCAAACATTAATAATTGCTCTTCAAGATTTCTTTTATCGCAGTTGTCCAATACAATGATTAACTCCTTATTGTCTGCATTTACAATTTCTCTTATCAAGGAGTTCAATGTGATATCTATATCAGCCTGCAATCTTTTTAAACTATCGTACAATTCCGACTTATACTTCTCACTTTCTTTCGATAAGAGAGCGCCGGCAATTTTATCGAATTTTGCTATCTCCTCAGCATACACTTTAGTTATTACCTCATAGCTATCAAAATCAATGTGGCTATAGTAGTCATGAATTTGCGCTATTAAATTTTGTTTAATCCACTTGTATATTTCGTCCCGACTTACAGGTGCATTGTTTAAATCCAAATTTGCCCAAAACAACTTATTCGTAATTCCCTCTTTTAATGCAACCTCTTTTAAATAAGTTATAAAAGTCGATTTTCCAGACCCCACACTTCCTACTAATAGAAGAACCTTATTATTATATTTATGTGCTTTTCTAAGTTTGTTTGAAATT
The DNA here is from genome assembly GCF_023721715.1 of Parasegetibacter sp. NRK P23. Lineage (NCBI taxonomy): Bacteria > Pseudomonadati > Bacteroidota > Chitinophagia > Chitinophagales > Chitinophagaceae > Parasegetibacter > Parasegetibacter sp. NRK P23. The sequence goes on along the minus strand of NZ_JAMDLG010000007.1, from coordinate 176,006 downwards.
TCCTTTGGGTTTGTGTTGTCATCAATCTCTGTAGTGTCCTGAAATGAAGGATGAAGTTTCTTTTTTATTATTTTCTGAATAGGAGTAAGATGCGACTCGTGTTTGTATACTTTAACATAAGCATTTTTAACTATATCAGTTTTTTCTTCATCAGTTAAAGGGTTAAATAAGTGTTGGTATGATATCGAAATTGTTTCGCCAAATGTATTAACCGTTTGTTTGTTTTGAATTGAACTACTTCCTACCAGATATAATGGCTTTCTGAATTGTACATTTCTTCTAATTGAGTTTTTAGTTTCGGTAGCAACTTTATTAAGATTAGTATATGAGAACAGTGTAAGAAATTTGCCAAAATCTTTATGAGTAGGCAACCAATCAGTTGCCTCAATTTCAAACTGAAATTTTGCCTCGTCCCAAGTTCCGGCAACCAATTTCAATCCGTCACATGCGATTATATACTTGCAAGGATTAATCCCCGCCTCGAAATATCTATTAATCTCAGATGCATATAATGATGCCTGTCTATAGGCTTCATGTAAATCTTCGTTTGGCTTCTTTGCTTCAACAATAATTTGGGGAACACCTTGTAATGACAACAAATAATCTGGATAATACAATTGCGACTTCGCACCTTTGTCAATTTCCAGTTTTCTTAAATTTATTTTAGTTTGAATATCCGCCTTTGTATATCCTAGTCCAATCGGTTCCCCTTTAGTTAATAATGGCCAAATCACTTTTTGTTCAACATCACTTTCAGAAAGAAGAGATTTGGGATCGCAGTAGAAATCATTCATTGTTATTAGAGTTTGCATGTTTAAGTATCCACCGGAAAGGCCTACTAATGAGTTTAAATTCTAAATGTTCAACAGACTTGTGCCTATATTTATTACACAAATTAATTTCGAATATCAAAGGTTTTAGAAACAATTTTAAATAGCTAATAGAGAGTTATCAGTTCCCCAGCCTTTCCAGAAGCATCAGATATTTGTAGCAAGAAAGGTCAATTATATTCTATTCAAAGTTCTTGCTATGTCATAATATTACCGCCAACGGCAAGGCTTTGCGATGGCCGGGAGTTTGGAAACGTTCACAGTCTTACTGCGAGTTAATTTACTTTGAAAACCAAACATCACGTTACCCGTCTTACCCGGCTATTGCAAAACTATTGTTAGCGGCGGCCTTATTAATTACTGGACTCAATAATTTTCATTACTTCACCCGGCTTGGGTTTGTCAAAATGGTCAACGCCGACTATTAAATAGTGTCTAATATTTTGCACTCTTTGAGCTTCTAGCTTTTTATACGCAGAATATGGGTCAACATTTAATGGTGTAAACTCTTCTTTCACCAACCATCGTTTCATTTCGTTAGACAACGATAAGAGACAATTATCAGGAATCTTGTTATGCTCCGATCTTAAAACCGCCACCATTCCTAAGGCTGTCAACACATAACTACCAATTACTTCAACGTTACCATTTAGCGGTCTTGGCTGAACCTCTGTCATACTTCGCTCACGCGCATCCTCTATTTTCTCACCACCAAAACGAATAAGAATTTCACTTGGAAGTAGCCGCTCCAAATATTCAATGTCCGGCCTGAAATTATAGATAATTTGTGGGGATTCATTAAATGACAACCAATATTCCTTCTTGCTTTTAACAGCGACTTCATAGCAGAGGTCAAAGGGAAGTACCTCATCTAAGATGTGTCTTTCCTGGTTTTGAATAATATCGTCCCATCTTTTAAAATGATCACAATATTTTTCCCACTTGTCTTGCATTAGAACCTGCCATAAAATATCGCGTTCTTCTCTGAAAGACGATGTCAGTTCCCAAAATTTCATGTTGATTGCTGAGTGTGTCAAGGTTGCCGCTAACGGTACGGCTTACTGACGGACGGGAGTTTGGAAACGTTCACAGTCTTGCCGAGGTTGAATTTTATTTTCAAGAATGAACATCACGTTTACCATCTTACCCGGCTGGCTGTAAACCGCTGTTATAGGCTGTTTTCAGTGTCTCAAAATCCCTTCAAGTCTTTTATAATCACCGTCCTGTCCAAAATTATCCGTCATTGCCGTGGTCCCAATAATTTTATTTCCCATGCAACCAAGACAAACCTTTGCTACTCCTATCACTCTCCGCCCTTTTTTAAATATTAAAATATCACGAAAAACATATACACATGCTGTACCTACGTTCTCTTTTGTTTCCTTCTCAATAAAAATGTTGTCAATGCTCGAAAAGTAGGATTTGTCGATATATGATTTACTGTAACCAATTTCACCAAGTTTATTTATAAAAGTTAAATCTGAAATACTTTTTGGAATGTTACCTACAATAACACCCGCCCGAAAAGAGTCTAATTCTGATTTAAATTCATTGTCGTATAAGTCTATCACTGAAGCTCCGTCAAAATCATTTGACCAATATTCAATCTCATCATAATCAAAAAATTTCTTGCCGGTAGAACCTTCAATCATTTTAGACGCGTATAAAGATTTCCCTTTGCTCCCATCCTTCGAAACACAAGTCCAGAAAGTCATAGCTAACGCAGTAAAAAACAAAATACTCTTCATAGTTTTATGGTCTAAATAGCCTATAACGGTACGGCTTACTGATGGACGGGAGTTTGGAAACGTAAACAGTCATGCCGAGATTGAATTTAATTGGAAAATGAATATCAAGTTTACCGTCTTACCCGGCTATTCAGTAAACCGCTGTTATGCACAGTTTTTTAGTTTGTCAACCCATCTCTTCAACTCTGCAAGAAGACTGTCTCTTGTTTCAATCTTTAAATCCAAATTTTCTTCAACCCGCAATGGATAGTCATTGTCCGAGAGTTCATTAAACAAATCGTACAGTCCGTAAGCTGTCTCAAAACCTATGCTGTCATAACAATATTTTTCGCTTTCAGAAAAAAAGTCATAACTATTAATTGCTTTTTGCAATATTTCCTTTGTCCCTTCAATTACGTCTATATTTTTACACAATATCTCGTCAACAAAAGCCATTGCATAATCAATGGCCGCCTGTCTTCGATCGGGAAGAGTTATATTTAGTTCCTTAAGCGAAAAATCAAAATAATAGTCAATAACAAAAGAAGATTCGGATTCACCGAGTCCAGCAAGTATCCGAAGCGATGGGCTATCGAATCCTTCTTCAAGCCCGATCATACCGACAGAAGGAAGTTGGCTTTTTGTCAAGTTTCCCGTCACATACTTTGCTATCTGTTGTCTGAAATTCATTATTTGTACGTCGCCATAAAATTGTGCATAACGTAACGGCTTTGCGATGGCCGGGATTTAAAATCGTAAACAGTCTTGCCGTGAGTGAATTTACTTTGAAAACCAAACATCACGTTACCCGTCTTACCCGGCTATTGCAAAACTATTGTTGCCTGCTGCCATATTTTAGAAACAGTCAGTTAGTTGTGCTAAAAATGTTTTAGTAACACAGAGTCTTTGTCAACTGAATTTGCAATAATAGAATCTAATTTGTCAATCACTTCTGCCCTTAATCTTTTACTCATTCGCTCTTTCTCTGTTTTGTCAATGTAAACTTTATCTCTTGGATTTTCAATAATCATTTCATCCCTGTCAACATTATAAGCCATTCGGACATCTATGCCTTGCCATTGTACACAATAAATTTCTTTGGGTGATTTGTCAAAATAGAATTTTGTCATATTAATAAACTTATATCCAGAAGTCATATGTGCACTTGGATCGTCATTAGGAACTTTATATTCGGGAAATATGGCCAGAAAAGTGTCCGCATACTTCTCATAATATTGTTGCTGATATCTGTAATTTTCGATTGTTGTCACTGAGCCTAAACCTGAACCGGCTTGATACAAGCCGCCATTATTACAAGACCTTGCGAATAGTATTACAAATACTACAAAGACAATCAAAATTGTCAAACCGATGTAACCTAAAATTTTACCAATTGTCATTATGATGTGTCAAGGAGTGGTTGCAGGCAACGGTACGGCTTACTGATGGACGGGAGTTTGGAAACGTAAACAGTCTTACTGTGACTGAATTTACTTTGAAAAATGAACATTGAGTTTACCGTCTTACCCGGCTAGCAGTAAACCGCTGTTAGCACCAGTTATTTTCCCATCAATCTGTCCGATATACTTCTTTATTCTTTCTTGTCACGGAATTTTTCAACTACTTCGCCTGTCGGTAAACCAAGATATCGAGTCGCATTATATGCCACCAAATATTCTTTATGATTTCGGTAACTTTGATGCAATTCTGTAATTCGCTTGTCTTTGAAGTCAGGCAAATAATACAAAACGTCAATAAGTTCATATTGGTTAGTTATTCTCGGCATTGTTTCAAGAACAATTTCTATCATTTTGGTGTCCTGACATATTTGAAAAATCGAATGTGCAATGGTCACTTTCATTGCACCTTTACTTTTGTCGAGCAAGTCATAAAGTTTAGGCAATGCATCTTTTGATTTTATATGTCCAAGTCCAACTATTGGCCAATTGTCTTTTAGGCTTACAACGTCAATAAGTTCAACTTCTGCAATTTTCATCTGCTCGTCAGTCAAGTTGTCAAGCAGCTCAAGAGGAACACCGTCCTTTCTCTGTGCCCAAGTATTCGCTTCTAAAAACTCCTTTCTAAATATGTCTAGATTATTTGTCACCGTCTTTTTTTTATAATTGGTGCTAACTCCCTATTATGCGCTCCCATTCAATTTCTACCTCACTCCCTACTCCCCCAGCACCATTTATATATATCAGTAACCGCATAGTTAAAAAATATACTACATCAATTTGAGATCATCGATCGGACTAACAACCTGCAACAAATCCCGATTCGTTACATGAAGATACCTCAAAGTAGTCTTTATGTCGTTGTGGCCTAATAACTTCATAATCATTGTTACATCCGTCCCCTTATCCAGTAAATGCGTGGCAAAACTATGTCGCAACGCATGGATGCTGCCTGGCTTTAAGATGCCCGCACGCTTCTTGGCACGCTCTAAAACCAATTGCAAACTTCGCGCACTGTATGGATGCCCCGGATGCTGCCCACTAAACAAATACCCTTCCGCCGCAACCTTGTATTCCTTTTTATACTCGCGGAGTACAATCACCAAAACCGGACTTAATTGTACGATCCGGTCTTTTTTACCTTTAGCCCTGTGGATAAAAATACAACGACGCCCTTCATCGACCTGAGGGACACGCAAAGAAATTGTCTCACTTACCCGTAAGCCGGCACTGTACGTTAACATCAACATGGTACGGTGCTTCAGGTTACCCGATGCTTTTATAATGGAAGTAATCTCATCCTGGGTGAAGAACCGGGGTAAAAGTAAAGGCTTCTTGGGACGGGGAATATCAAAAAAGAACTTCTCCTTATTCAATACCCGTTCATAATAGTATTTTAAAGCATTTATTCTACTGTGTAAGGAGCTTTCGGTCAAACCGTCGGTTACACATTTCTGGAGATACCGCCTGATGTCTTCAGGGGAAAGATGCTCGGGGGAAATGGGACCAAGTAGCTTAAAAAAGACATGCAGCTCGTTTCGGTAAGTTGTAATCGTGCTCTTGCTGTAATGTTTTAAGACAAGATGCTGTACCACCCGCTTCAATACCGCTTCATTTACCGGCGAAAGCTCTGGATAAGATCGACCGGTTAAGGCATAAGCACGGAGTGTATCTTTCCCAGGATGCTCCACATCGGAAAAAACAGGCTCCTCATTGGCTTTACGCTCTTCAAGGAACTGCTTTAATTCAATGGTGTCCAGTTCTACTTTTCCCGAAAGGAGCTTTTTGAGCCGGTCAAAAATATCTTTCTCTAATGGGATATACCAACACCGGTGGGTTCTGCTCCAACGGGCCAGTAACTCCTTCCGCAAAATCGCATTGACAGAAGGGTAATGTTCATAATATAACCCCATCCAATCCTGACCTCTATGGTGAAGAGGTCGTACATACATCGTGATCATAATTATCCTTTTGATGATTATGACCGCAGACGATGAATAAGGAAATATTTTTCAAATATCTACTTATCCAGGGGGATGTCAAACCGTGTTTTAACTGGAAATGATGGGGATTTTCACCTATTCAGTAAGTTCCGTACAATGCTTCGCCTCCTCACTCACATAATGGTTCATGGTAAGGTTTATGGGGAATCTACAAACCAATTTAGGAACTTTTCTGAAAACGCCAAAGGGCGCCCGACTTATTTTTTTCGTTAATCCGTGGTCATTTCACCGCGGAGTGATGTCTGCATCAGTCTTTTGATATCCGATTTGGAAAGGTTCTGGCCAAGCAGGAACATCAACTTGGTGACCGCCGCCTCGAAGGTGAGGTCGTAACCACTGATGACACCCGCTTCCTGGAGGTATTTGCTGGTCTCGTATCTGCCCAATTCCACCGCTCCACCATCGCATTGAGTGATGTTCACGATGATCAGGCCCGATTTGATGGCCTTTTTTACAGAGTCGATGAACCACTGCTGGGTGGAGGCGTTGCCACTCCCCCAGGTTTCCATGATTACAGCACGCGCGTTGGGCGTCTGGAACACCGCATCCACAGTGGTTTGGGTAATGCCGGGGTAAAGCCGAAGTACTGCAATGTCCTGGTTCAGTTTCTTGTGCACCTTTAACGGAAGTTCCGGATGTTTAAGGATGAACTGACGCTGGTATTTGATGGTAATGCCCGCTTCCGCAAGCGGAGGATAGTTCATAGAGTAAAAAGCTTCGAATTTCTCGGCATTGTATTTTTTAGAACGGTTGCCGCGGAAAAGCTGGTAATCGAAGAAGATACATACTTCTGGTACCAACGATTTGTTACCCCTCCTGGCCGCCGCTATTTCCAGGGCCGTGATGATGTTCTCGCGGGCATCGGTGCGGATTTCACCAATCGGCAACTGTGAACCGGTAAGTACCACGGGCTTTCCTAAGTTTTCCAACATAAAACTCAATGCTGAAGCCGTGAAAGCCATGGTATCGGAGCCATGGAGTACAACAAAGCCATCGTACTGGTGGTAGTTCTTTTCGATGATCTTCGCCAGCTCAATATATGACTGGGGGAGCATATTGGAAGAATCGACCGGAGGATTGAAAGCGTGTACCTGGAACTCATAGCCCAAACGGATGATCTCGGGAATGTTGTCGCGGATTTCCTTAAAACCGATGGGACGCAAGGTGCCCAATACATCGTCATATACCATCCCCACCGTTCCTCCCGTGTAAATAATGAGGATACGTGGCGTGGTGCGGTTAGCAGCAGTCATAATGCAGGCGTAAATAGTGAGGCCGCATTGGCAGTGGTGATCCTGGCCACTTCTTCCACATCCATCTCTTTCACCTCGGCCAATTTGGCAATAATATGTGTAAGGTAACTACTTTCATTTCTTTTTCCACGGAAAGGTACCGGGGTAAGGTAAGGCGCATCCGTTTCCAATACAATGTGCTCCAGCGGAATATCTTTCAGCACTTCCGGCAGACCAGCATTCTTATAGGTAAGTACGCCGCCAATGCCCAGTAAAAACCCCTGTTGTACAATCTGCCTCGCCAATTCCGCACTTCCGGAAAAGCAATGGAAAACACCTTTCAACCCACCATCCCGGAACTCTTTTACAATGTTGATGCACTCCTGCGTGGAATTGCGGGAATGGATCACGATGGGAAGGGAATACTCCTTCGCCCAGCCAATCTGGGTTCGGAACGCTTCATATTGCTGGACCTCAAAGGTTCTGTCCCAGTAAAAATCAAGTCCTATCTCACCTACAGCGGCAAATTTCCTTTGTTGTAACCATTGCCTTACAATCTCGAGTTCTTCCAGGTAGTTTTCTTTTACATAACAGGGATGCAGCCCCATCATGGCAATACATTCCCCCGGAAACCTTGCTTCCAGTTCAAGCATGGAAGGAATGGCCGTACTGTCGATGCCAGGCAGGTAAAAACGTTTTACGCCCGCTGCTTTCGCTCTTTCAATCACCTGGTCTATGTCCGCTGTAAATTCTTCTCCGTATAAATGGCAATGGGTGTCCACCAATTCCATAACTCCCCCTGTTTTGCGCAAAGGTGGAAAATTTCCACGAATAATTAAACCTCACATAAGATTAGCCTTCCCAGGAACGTTATAGAACGCATTTTTACCTTAAAACCACTTTATGAAAACAGTACGTTTACCGCTACGCGGCGTTCTTGCCGCGGCCACATTCAGTTTGTTGTTCATTTCCTGCGATAAAAATCCCATCGCTAAAATCCTGGAAGAAAAAGAAGCCACCGTACTTTCCGCCGAAACGGATGTTACCGCAGAAGCCGCCTTTGATGATGTTTTTAATAATGTAATGGGCGTGAATGATGAGGTAGGTATGGCAGGAACAGGCGCCTTCGGAAGGGTGAATGAACCCTGGCACTGTTACACGGTCACCGCTACCAAACTGGACGCACCCAGAACCTTCCCCCTTAAAATTGTTGTAGACTTTGGCACAGGCTGCACCGGAAGGAATGGTGTGCTCAGAAAAGGTAAGATTATTACGACTTACTCCAACCGTCTCACGGTAAAAGACGCCACAGCCGTTACTACTTTTGAAGGCTTTTCTGTAAATGGTGTTAAGCTGGAAGGCACCCACACGATTACGCAATTAGGCAGTATCAACGATACGTTGAAGTTTGGACTGAAGATCGAAAATGCCGTTGTTACGAAAGAAAACGGGGAAGCCGCCGCATGGCAAAGTACCAAAACGCTGAAACAGATTGGCGGAAACAGTACGCTTTACCAGCCCGGTGATGATGTGTACAGCCTTACGGGGGAATCGAACGGAACGGTAACTTTGTCAGGGAACGAATACAGCTGGTCGAAAAGGGTGATTAACCCGTTGATAAAGGCAAACAGCTGTGAATATATCCAATCGGGAAGTGTGGGTATCAGCCGGAACGGGAAGGAAAATACGATCAATTTTGGAGACGGAACCTGCGATAATAAAGCCACCATTACCATAAATGGCATCTCCGTAACAATTACTTTGAGATAAAAATAAATTGTTATACCTTAGTCAAAGTTTTCATAGGGTACGGATTAAAAACGGGCCAGGGTTTCTACCCCGGCCCAAACTTTTTATAGCCCCAGGTAGTCATTCTGTCAGTATGGTATAACCGAAAACCGGTACCCCAACGCCGAAAAATGTGATAAGGTTTGTGGAAGTGCGACCCGAAGTCTTGGGAACGCTTTGATGCTGTCGTGAAATACAATAATTGAGCCAGAACCCCCATGAAGGATAATATTTTGTGCACAACGCTCCGGGGTTAGTTTTAGATCAAAGTCTCCACTCAGTACCGTCCACATGATGATATCGTATCCCAGTTTCTCTTTTATTTGCTTTAGCTGGAACCTCGAAATCCGTCCATAAGGCGGACGAAATAAAGTGGAATCGATGTACTTCCCTGCTTCCACCACATCGTTGATGTAGGTGGTATCATCCGTTTTCCAGCCATTCAGGTGCTTCCAGGTGTGGTTCCCTACCCTATGCCCCTCCGTTAAAATACGTTCATACAATCCGTGATTTTCTACCACGTTCTTTCCAATACAAAAGAAGGTTCCCTTCGCATCGTATTTCGCCAGTTCATCCAGTACAAAGGTGGTAGCCTCCGGGTGCGGACCATCATCAAACGTGAGGTATAGCACTTTCTCCTCCGAAGGAATTTCCCAGGTACAGGAGGGATATAATTTTCTCAGCAACCAGGGTGTTTTTACGAGGTAAGACATCTTCTATTCTGTATGGTCAATAATATCATTTTCTGATCCGCCATGCGCCCACAAATAAGCCAGTCCGCCCAACAGGTAACACAATACATCTATCCAATCCGCTGTGAAACGCGGACTCATCAATGGAAATAATCCTTCTACCAATAAACTGATATAGATCACCGCGGAAAATACATCGGTCGCACCCAGTGTTTTTCTATCGCCCCATACCCATCCTTCCACAGCAAGACCCCGTAAAAAAACGGGCATAAAAACAAGGGGATCCAACCAGTTGTCAAGCCATTCAATATGAATATGCCACACCCTTACCATCAATTGGTGCAGTGCAAACAGCAACAGGCAAACAATGGTCAACGGCGTAAAAAATGAAGTAATCCGTTTCATTAAAATGTGGCGATAAAAACGATGAACAGTATAACGGCAGCAACTGGCGATAGCGCAATCACCAGTATTAACAGGGGCAATTTAAGGAAGAATTTTCCCACCTGAACCAACTTTCCTTCCCCCGGCTTCGGCATGAACCAGGTTTTAAGTGACCGGAACCGTTCTTTTGCCAGTTGCTCCAATTCTTCCCGCAATGTGGCCGGACCGCTATTCTTCATCCCGATGTTTTTATGTTATACCCAAAAAAACATGCCGGAAAGGGCAATCAGGTCAAAACTAATATCTTTGCCCCATGAATCAAAAACCCGTAAGAGTAAGGTTCGCGCCCAGCCCCACCGGAGGTCTGCACCTGGGCGGCGTGAGAACCGTGTTGTTCAATTACCTGTTCGCAAAGCACCATAACGGAACTTTTGTTTTAAGAATTGAGGATACCGACCAAACCAGGTACGTACCCGGCGCGGAAGAATATATCGTGAACTGCCTGGAATGGTGCGGCCTGGCACCGGATGAAAGCCCGCAGAAGGGCGGCAACTACGGTCCATACCGCCAAAGTGAACGCAAACCGATGTACCGGCAGTATGCGGAACAGTTGGTAGCGCAGGGTAACGCCTATTACGCTTTCGATACACCGCAGGAACTGGAGCAAATGCGGGAAGATTTTAAATCGCCCGAAAATCCTTCACCCCAGTATGGTCATGCGGTTCGGATGAAAATGCGGAACTCTATATCCCTGGGCGCAGCTGAAACAGAAAAGTTACTCGCCGAAGGTGTTCCCCATGTGATCCGCATCAAAATGCCGGAGGATACCTCTATTTCATTTACCGATATGATCCGGGGAGAAGTGAGTTTTTCCAGCAATACAGTAGATGATAAGGTTTTGCTGAAAGCCGATGGTATGCCCACCTACCACCTCGCTGTTGTGGTGGACGATTACCTGATGAAGATATCGCACGCCTTCCGCGGGGAAGAATGGCTACCCTCCGCCCCCGTGCACCTGCTGCTGTGGGAATACCTGGGCTGGAAGGCCGACATGCCCCAGTGGGCACACCTTCCGCTGATCCTGAAACCCGACGGCAACGGAAAGCTCAGTAAAAGGGACGGCGACAGGCTCGGGTTCCCTGTTTACGCCATGAACTGGACCGATCCGAAAACAGGTGACCTTACGCAGGGATTCCGGGAAAGGGGATTCTTACCTGAAGCTTTCGTGAATATGCTGGCCATGATCGGCTGGAACGATGGTTCCGGCCAGGAAATATTTTCACTGACCGAACTGGTTGAAAAATTTGATATCGGCCGCGTACACAAAGGCGGCGCCAAGTTCGATTTCGAAAAAGCCAAGTGGTTCAACCATCAATATATTCAGCAGAAAAGTAACGATGAACTCGCAGCGCTGCTGCAACCCGTGCTCCTGGCGAAAAATATTGCCGCCGATGCCGCATATGTTGCAAAAGTATGCGCGCTGGTAAAAGAACGGTGCGCTTTCGTGAATGAAATATGGGACAACGGCTTCTTCTTCTTTGAAGCACCCGCCTCTCCCGACTTCTCGCCTGTTCTCCCCAAGTGGAACGATGAAAAACATGGTTTCTTCGGAAAATGGATAGAAATTCTCCGCGGTTCCTCCAGCTGGGATGCCGCTACGCTCGAAGCCGATTTCAAAGAGCTTGCCGCCAACTCCGCCATCAAACCCGGTGAACTGCAACTCCCCTTCCGCATCATGCTGGTGGGCGGAAAATTCGGTCCCGCTGTATTCGATATTGCCGCCACTATCGGTAAAGAACAAACGATTGCCAGAATAGAAAGCAGTCTGCTGCTTATTAAAAACGCTATTGCTTCATGAAACAATTGAACCGCCCCGTACGGGTGCTGGTCGCCAAAGTGGGCCTCGATGGCCACGACCGCGGCGCCAAAGTGATTGCCACCGCATTGCGTGACGCCGGTATGGAAGTGATCTATACCGGCCTCCGCCAAACGCCAGAGATGGTGGTAACCGCCGCCCTGCAGGAAGATGTGGACGCCATAGGAATCAGCATTCTAAGTGGTGCGCACATGACGGTGTTTCCACGCATCATTTCCATTATGAAGGAGAAAGGAATGGATGATGTGCTGCTTACCGGGGGCGGTATCATTCCTGAGACAGATATGCAGGCGCTTTATGCGATGGGCGTGGGGAAGCTTTTCCCGCCAGGAACGCCTACGACTGAGATCAGCGCTTACATAACAGAATGGGCGAAGGGGCATAGGGCGTTTTAAGATTTCACGCAAAGACGCGAAGGAGCAAGGACGCAAGGCATAGTTTGTTTTCAATTGGTTTTAATTTTTGAGTTTTTTTTCACGCGGAGACGCGGAGCGTTGGCGGGTTGGCAAAAGGTTTCTTTGGGGGAGTATTTTTTATTTCCCGCAACGGCGCTACGACGCAACGTTGGACCCTGATTAGATTTTCTGTTTGTTAAGGACCAACAACAATGTTTTCTCCTGTAAATAATTGGATGCTTAGAGGCGAAAACTAAACGCCAAGGTTGGGGTGATACGTTGCGAAGCATGAAACAATAGCGAGAAACGCTTCACTCCTCTCCTTCTACAAAAAATCAATTCTTTCCCTGTCGCACCTCAACCGCTCCTTGCGCCCTTGCTACCTTGCGTCTTTGCGAGACAATCTTTACCTAGCGTGAAAAAAAATATTTTCCTCCGCTGTAACCTTTCCGTGTCATGATTCGTACAACCTCTATACAACAACAATTAATTTCTAAAACACGAGTCATGAAAAACATCATCATCTTCGCATTATGCGCATTCGCCCTGGTACAGTCAGTTTCCGCTCAGGAAAAAAATAACGATAAGGTATACACGACCTTCGGCGGAAATGGCGGGATTCTATCTTTCTCCGATGTGAAAGATAACGGCACCAAAGTGAACAACATCCCGCGTTTTACCTTCTTCTTTAACATCGGGACAAACTATAACTATGATGTAAGCGATCATTTCGGTTTCTTTTCCGGAACCAATATCAAAAACATCGGTATGATCACGGAAGTAGGTGATACCAAGTTGAAAAGAAGGGTATACACGCTGGGTGTTCCGGTAGGTTTTAAAGTGGGAAATGTTAAAGATGGTATCATGCTGTTCGGTGGCGCAGAAGTGGACCTCGCTTTTAACTACAAAGAAAAAACATTCGTGAATGATGATAAGAAAAGCAAATTCAACGAATGGTTCAGCGATCGTACACAAACACTGATGCCCTCCGTTTTCGCAGGTTTCCAGTTCAGCGAGCATTTTTCCATCAAGGGCCAGTATTACCTGAATAATTTTTTCAACCAGGATTATTCTTCCAATGGCGTAAAACCTTACCAAAACCTGGATGCGAAGCTGTTCTTCGTTACCCTGGGCTACAATTTCAGCCGTAAAGATTTCGCAAAAAAATAGCCACTTCCTTCTATAGCCAGCAGAAACAAAATACCGAAAGCCTGAGTTTTATTAACTTAGGCTTTTCTGTTTAAAACACTGCCGTATGTACAACAATATCACCGTTGAAACCAACGAACGCATCACGACCATCACCATCAACCGCCCAGACAAAATGAACGCGCTGAACAAGGGGGTGATGGACGAACTGGATGAAGCCATCATCGCCTTCAAAACAAATCCCGAAGCAGGTGCAGCCATCATTACAGGAAGCGGCAGCAAAGCTTTTGTGGCCGGCGCCGATATCGCTGAATTTACCGGACTTTCAGTGCAGGAAGGAAAAGCACTCGCTCAACGCGGACAGGATATTTTCTCCGCCATCGAAAATTCACCCAAACCCATCATCGCGGCAGTGAACGGTTTCGCCCTGGGTGGCGGATGTGAACTGGCCATGAGCTGTCATTTCAGGGTCGCTTCTTCCAACGCAAAGTTTGGTCAGCCCGAAGTGAACCTGGGACTGATACCCGGTTATGGCGGCACCCAAAGGCTTACTCAACTGATCGGAAAGGGCCGCGCCATAGAATTGCTGATCACCGGAAATATGATAGATGCCGCAACAGCATTGCAATACGGACTGGTGAACCATGTTACAGAACCCGATGCTTTATTGAATAAATGCAGGGAAATATTGCATATTGTGCTTTCCAAAGCGCCATTGGCCGTTGCTAAATGTATAGAAGCCGCAAACACAGCGTATGAAAGTGATGGAGCCGGTTTCGTAAAAGAGATGGATGGTTTCGGATTTTGCTTCGGAACAGAAGATATGAAGGAAGGCGCCGGAGCATTTCTAGAGAAGAGAAAAGCTGTTTTTACAGGAAAGTAGGGAGAGATTATAAATGTTGAATGATGGATTTTGAATTGAAAGAACCTAATTCAAAATCCATCATTCAAAAATGCAATATTACAATTTCAATGTATTGTTGGCCGGGTTGATATCCGGGAAAGCTTTATCAGGATCAATTACAACAGTGGTGATCTTTTCTTTTGAAGCTATTTTCACCGTCCAGGTTTTATTGCGCTCCCATATTTCCACTGGAACCATCATACGCTCTTTTTTACCGGAGGCGAAGGTTACTTCAAGATCAACTGGCATGGGCATTTTCTCGAGGTTTTGCAAAGTAATGAGGGCGCCCTGCGCAGGATCATCCTTTACATACTTCACGGCAGTAACGGCCTGATCAAGTTGCCAGTTGTTGAGGAACCAGCCGCGCCAGAACCAGGATAGGTTTTCGCCCGCCACGTTCTCCATGGTGCGGAAGAAATCCCAAGGCGTGGGATGTTTAAAGGCCCAGCGCTCAATATATGTTTTAAAGGCGCGATCAAATCTTTCTTCTCCGAGGATCTGGTCGCGGAGAAGGTGCAGCCCCACCGCTGGTTTGTAATAAAGCAGTAGTCCAATGCTTCCTTCCCGCATTCCTGCAGGAGCGGTCATGATGGGTTCAAGCGTCTGGTTAGTAAGCGCTCGTCCCATTTGGTGCATATTGGGTTTACCTTCTTTGTATTCACCATTGTTGAAGGCATTGGTAGAAATAAAATTGATGAACGTGTTGAAACCTTCATCCATCCAGCCATATTGTCTTTCGTTCGAGCCTACTATCATCGGGAACCAGGTATGCCCGAACTCGTGGTCTGTAACACCCCACAGCCCGCTTGCGCGTGATTTGTAGTGGCAGAACACGATACCGGGGTATTCCATACCGCCCTCGTTACCCGCCACGTTTACCGCCGCTGGATAAGGATAAGGGTACCATTTGTTGGAATAGTGCTCAATAGAGGCTTTGGTGTATTCAGTGGAACGCTCCCAGGCATTGCCGCCATCACTCTCAACGGGGTAAGCAGATACCGCCATAGAAGTTTTCCCGCCAGGAAGATTGATGCGCGCGGCATCCAGGATGAAGGAAGCGGAAGAGGCCCAGGCCACATCACGACTGTTCTGCATTTTGAATTTCCAGGTAAGGGTGGAACCGGAAGGACGGCTTTCAGGCTTCGTCACTTCTTCCGCACCGCGGATCATCACCGTTTTTTCACTGGTTTTGGCCTGGTTCCAACGCTGTTGCTGCGTTGCGGTAAACACCTCTTTTTCGTTGGTCAGTTCACCGGAGCACACCACGATATGTGACGCGGGCGCCGTGATGTTCACGTTAAAATCTCCATAAGTGAGGTAGAACTCTCCGGGACCTGTATAAGGAAGGGTATTCCAACCCAGCACATCATCAAATACGCACATGCGGGGATACCACTGCGCGATGGTGAATATTTTGCCGTTTTTCGTTTCCTGGATTCCGGTACGATCCGCCCCGAAAGAAGGACTCTGGTAGCTGAATGCTACTGAGAACCTTATTTTACCGCCGTTCGCCTTCAGCGGTGTGGGCAGGAACACCTGCATACGTGTATCGGTGATTTCAAACTTCAGCGCACCAGCGGTTTTATTGCCTTTGGCCTGCAACATTTCCACATTCCCGATATTATGTCCGCCAACAAAGGTTTCCCCCTTTGAATCGTAGCGGCTTCCGCTTACGGGCACAATGGCTTCGCCACGGGAACCTTTCTTGAAGAGGTTCTGGTCGAGGTGGAGGAAAAGGAAGTCAAGGTTCTCGGGGCTGTTGTTGGTGTACGTGATCACCGCTTTACCCGTGAGTGTGTTGGTGGTCTCATTCAGGGTTACATCAATGTCGTAATCAGCTTTGTTCTGCCAGTACTGGGGCCCGGGCGCACCACTTGCGGAGCGGTACACATTTCCAGACTGGGGATAGAACAAGGGTTGAAAAGCTTCGTAAAAACTGTACTTTGATTCAGTGGCGGCATCTTTCTGCGCTGTTTGTCCCATAACGGTAGCCGTTAGCAAAGAACAGCAGAACGCCAATGCCAGTAAAAAGGTGTTTCTCATATAAGAATAAAATATATAAGGGCGTAAGATACGAAAGGCGCATAAAAAAGCCGCTCCTTTTGGAGGAGCGGCGGGAAGTAGTACACGTAGTTAAAGGATTTACAACGCTAATCAGCTTTTGTATGTTGTTTTAACGGACTTAGTACCCGTTTTTTACACGGTACCCGGTGGCACCGCTATAGCGGTGCCACCGGGTACCGTGTAAACACCATTACTTCTTCCAGTTTCTTTTCGAGGTTTTCCCCTCTCAGGTTATTTATAATCGACTTAAAATTCATTATTTACCGGGGCCGGTACTCCATGGCGTAAAAATGCTGCTTGGGCATAAAAAAAGGGTATACCGAAAACTACGATATACCCTCTTTACAGTATTTAAAAGATACCTGCGCCGCTAGTAGCCAAAAAGTTCTTCCAGCGTCAACACCTTCACCTTGCCATACTTTTCCAGATCGGCAGGTTTCACCTGTTGCTCACTGGCCACAATGGTGTAAGCATATTTCTTATTGGAAAGATTTTGTTTGTGGAACACTTCCAAAGCGGAAAAAGGCATTGTTTTCAATTGCTGGTACTGCTTCTTCCGGATGTCTTCATTCAGGCCCTTTTTCTGCGCGGATAAATATTCAAAAATAATTCCCTCTTTGTCGATACGACCTGTTTCAAGGTCCTTCAACAAACTTTCACGGGCCGCATCCAGGTTCTGTTTTCTTTCCGGAAGCACGTTGATGAGTTCGTTCATGGCGCCTACGGCATCGGGCAGTTTATCGGCCTGACTTCCCACATAGCCCATGAATGCAAAGCGGTCCGCTTTTTTGTCTGGCGCATCCACATAAGCATAGGTGGAGTAAGCAAGCGCTTTGGATTCACGGATGGTCTGGAACACCAGGGAGCCCATGCCGCCACCGAAATAGCTGTTGAAAAGGTTGGTGAGTGTTTCCGTGTCCGGATTATACGTTCCCAGGTTGCGCACCCACATCATCTCGGCCTGCACCATATCATAAGTGGCAAACAACACTTCGTTCTGTGTCTGTTCGGTGCGGTTGAACTGCTGCTTCACCGGCACCGCGGTCCATGCCGATGGCATGGGATGCGACTTCAACACCTCCGTGGAAAGCGCGGCTACACTGAGCGGACCGTAATAAAGCACTTTATGTTCGAAAGCTGGCAACCCATGAATAATGTTCACCAGTTCCGTGGCCGTAAGCGCATTCAGTTCGGCATCAGTAAGCACATGGTTGAATGGGTTTGAAGCACCATACATGGCATGGTTCATCAGCCCGTTCATGATGGCCCCTTTGTTGAGTTTGTTGTTGGTTCTGGCTTTCTGCAACCTGTTCTTCAATCCTTCCAGCGCGGCTTCATCCGCTTTGCAATTCCTGATCAGGTGTTCCAGCAGGGAAAGCGCTTCACTGAAATTCTCCTGCAGACCGTTCAGTTGAATGGTACTCTCTTCGTTGCCGGCATTGGCCGAGAAATTAGCGGCGAGTTGGTAGAACTTCTTGCTGATCTCCTCCGAACTGTATTTATCCGTTCCCAGGAACTGCAGGTATTGCAGGGCGATCGGAAGTTTTTTGTTGTTCCAGCTGCCCATATCGAAATGGAAATACAATTTGAAGAGCGCGTTTTCTTTATTGGGTACGTACAGCAATTCGGCCTTCCCGATTTTTCCTTTCTGAAGGTCTTTGGAGAAGTCGATCCATTTCGGAGCGATGGGGGCCAGGGGCATGGCGTTGATCTGTTGCACGAAAGGAGATTGTTTACCGGCATTGGTTTCCACCGGTGTAATGGGCGGCTTATCTACTTTTACGATGCTTTTGTCCTCTCCCTTTCTTTTGTACAATACGAGGTAGTTGTTGTCGCCGAAGAACTTGTTCGCGAAGGCCACCAGTTCCGCTTTGGACACCTTACTCATTTCGTCGAGCACGGCCACTTCGTTCTTCCAGCCCGTTCCTTTGTTTTTAATGAAGCTGTTCATCAATGCCTCCACGCGGTTGTTGTTGCTTTCCAACGCCTGGAGTTCCCCCAGTTTATAGTTGGCCACGATGGCCGCGATCAGGGATTCATCGAAACTGCCGCTCTTCAGAATATTGAGCTGCTCCATCAGCAGGTCCTTCGCCTGTTCCAACGATTGGCCCTGTTTGGGAGAAGCGTACAGGAAGAACATGCCGTAATCTTTGTACTGCCTGTAACCTGCGCCTGCGCCCAATACCTTCTGAGATTTGTTGAGGTTAAGGTCCAGCAACCCGGCCTTTCCGTTGGAGAGGATGGAACTGGTAAGGCTCAGCAGGAGCGCTTCGCGTGTTCCTTCTTTCCCGCTGCGGTAAACGATGCGCATGTTCTCGGCGCTTGGTCCGAAGATTTCTTTTACAACGGGGGCGGCAATAGGCGCTTCAGGCGCCGGGTTGTATTCTTCCACCGGCTTCGGTTGCATATAAGAGAAAGCCTGCTCAATTTTACGCACCATCACATCGGGGTCGAAATCTCCGGCCATGATCACCGCCATATTGTTGGGCACATAGTATTTGTAATAATACTCACGGATGGCGGTCAGGGAAGGATTCTTCAGGTGTTCTATCGTACCGATGGTGGTTTGCTGGCCATAATTGTGTGTGGGGAAAAGGTAGGTGTGCATGGCTTCCTGCATCTTCCAGCCATCGTTGTCCATGGTACGGTTCTTCTCTTCATACACCGCTTCCAGTTCAGTATGGAAAATACGGAGGATGGGGTTACGGAACCTTTCCGCCTGCACGGCGAGAAAACGGTCGGTGGCATTGGAGGGGATGTCTTCTTCGTACACCGTTTCTTCCACCCAGGTATGCGCGTTGGTCCCCTGGGCGCCCATGGCGGTCATCATTTTATCGTATTCATTCGCGATCGCGAAGGTGGAGGCTTCACCGGAAACACGGTCTATCTCCTTATAAATCTCTTTGCGCTTCGCTTCGTCGGTGGTGCTGTTGTATTGCTCATACAGCGCGTCAATCTTATCCAGGAGTGGTTTCTCCTTCTCCCAGTTCAGGGAGCCGAATTTGTCGGTGCCCTTGAACAGCAGGTGTTCCAGGTAATGCGCCAGTCCCGTATGTTCTTTGGGATCGGTATTGCTGCCCGCTCTCACGGCGATGCGCACGGCAATACGCGGTTCTTTTTTGTTCGGGCTCAACATTACGGTTAACCCGTTCTTCAACGTGTAGATGCGGGTCTGCATGGGATCGTTGGAAACATACTGGTACGTATACCCGGCGGCGGTGGCCTGTTTCCAGTCATGTGTCTGTTGCGCCACGGCGGTTGAAAAGAACAACACACCGGCAAGCGCCAGTTGGCAAATTTTCTTCATAAAATAAAATCACTTGTACCGGCAAGTAAACAAAAAATTACTTACCGGTAAAGTGATTCTTTATGAGTGGAAAGCTTTTTAAAAATTACCCATTTACCACGAACTCCCCTATTTTACTGCCGTCATCCTTCCACAACTGCGCTTTCAGTTGTCGCTGGTCCGCGTCCACGCGGATCAGTGTTCTGTTGCCTGTTTTCGGTCCGCCCCCGATGATGATGGGAAAATTATGTTGGCCTTTCACAGCAGGGTGCATTCCGAATTTGTGGGTATGTCCGCAAATAAGCAGGTTCACTTTGTATTGGTTGAAGAGGGGCAGAAAAAGTTCCCGGCATTGAAGGGTGCCATGTTCTTCATCGGAATACAGCGGGGGAATATGCATCATCACCACGCGGTATTTCGCTTTCCGTGCGGCGTTGGAGCGCAGTTGCTTTTCAAGCCATAACGCCTGTTCCCGGCGGTAAGCGTCAAAATCCACGATACCGGCGTAAACGGGATGGGTATCGGGCTTATCTTCTCCTGTATCCAAAACAATGTTGAACACGGGCCCTTGTTTGTAGGAGAAATACTGTGTATGCCCTGGATTCGTATAATAATCGGCGATATTCCGGGCGAAACGTCCACGTGTTTCGTGGTTGCCACGCACGAACAGGAAAGGTTTTTCAGCGGCGAAAGCCGTGGTGCAGGGCGCAAGCAGATGTTTGATGAACTGCGCCTCATCGGTCTGGTAATCGAACATATCTCCGTTCAGGAAAACATAGTCGTAGGGAGCGGTTCCGTTGAGTTGAAGGAGCTCCTGGAAAGAACCGGGCCTGTCGTGGATATCGTTCAGTACGAGCCAGCTTGCGGTATCCGCGTTGATGGCAGGTGTGGTGAAGTATTTCAGTTCAGACGTTATGGTTTCGCCATAGGTTACTTTGTAAGGCTGAAATTCTTTGATCTGTTTGCTGTGTACTTTGTAGCCATATTTCGTTCCAGGTTTCAGCCCTTTCAATACTATTTTGTTTACCCGGTTCCACGCATTTACCAGGCCATTACAGCCTTCCTGTGCTTTCTGGTTCAATTGACCCGCTTCCCCGTATTCCACCCAACTGTGGCAAAGTTCGTTGGTGATCCACATGATGGTCATGCTATCGGGTTGCGGGGCCTGGAGGTATGGATTTGCGAGAAATACGTGACCCGCTTCGGGATCGGCAGAGAACACCTCGTTCAGTGTTTCATTTTCTCCGGAGGGAACAAATTGCGCGAGGGCATTTGCGAGACCGATTTTTCCGATGGCCGAAATAAAGTTCCGGCGGGCTGTGGGATGGGACATGTTAAAAACTTTACCGGAAGTTAGGGAGAAGAAGGAAGAGAAATTGGAGCAAACGGTTGCGGGAATTTTCTCGCGGCCGTATCTTTTTCGTGTATTTCTGAAAGTGGAGTTAAGAATTATTTTCTCGCCACGACGCCACGGCGCAACGTGGGCAGCCTCTTAGTATAATTCTGCAGTAGAAGTGTGCCATGTTTGCGCACAACATCACAAGCACAATCTGATTTATATAAATGAGCGTGTTTAACGTAGCGCCGTGGCGTCGTTGCGGGAATTTTTGTGCGAGTCGATGGGAGATTGCTTCGGTGCCTGCGGCACCGCGCAATTTAGATAGAAACCGCCGCTTCTTTCACGGCAGCGCTCATTTCTTTAATCAGCGTAATGTCTTTTTCAATGGCGTTGCCTACAATCACCACATCCGCTCCGGCCCTGCAATTGCGCCAGGCTTTTTCGGGTGTGGTAATGCCGCCGCCCACCAGCAAAGGCGCCTCGATAGAAGCGGAAACAGCCGCGATCATTTCTTCGGAGATGGGTTTGCGTGCACCACTGCCCGCGTCCATGAAAATGAGTTTCATGCCCAGCATTTCACCGGCCATGGCGGTACAAACCGCAATCTCATTTTTATCGGAAGGAATGGGCGAAGCATTGCTGATGTAAGAAACCGTGGTAGGCGCACCGCCGTCGATGACCATATACCCGGTAGACATGATCTCCAAACCACTCTTCTTGACGAAGGGGGCAGAAATCACATGCTGACCAATCAGCAACTCCGGGTTTCTGCCGGAAATAAGTGATAAGTACAAGAGCGCATCCGCGTGCTTACTGATCTGGGAAGGACTTCCCGGGAAAAGGATCACCGGGATATCCGATTGCTGTCGGATCTGAAGAATACATTCATCAAGGTGCTGGGATACCACCAGGCTGCCGCCCACCAGCAGGTAGTCCACCCCGGCTTCGTTGGCCAGCCGGGTGAGTTGATCTATCGCGGGCATATCCACTTTATCGGGATCGATCAGCACACCGAAGGATTTCAGTGCGCGTTGTTTCTTTTCCGTAAGTGATTGATAGATCTGTGGCTTCATCCGTTATTAAACGTTGGTATGCTTGCAAAAATGCGAAAAAATCCTGGCTTTTATCTGCATAATTATCAAAGTCTTGTATAAAGCGCCAGTTGCGCCACATGCGTATTCGTAAAGTTCGAACCGCGCCCGTTCACATATTGGTTCAGATAACCAGCTTCTATATCAATCTTTTTACTAATGCGATAGCCGCCGGCCAGGTAAAGCCTGTTCTGGTCAAAAAACTTGCCATTTACATTGGATTTCTCTCCAATATTGCCAAAAAATTCATTTTGAACGGCAGCGAACCATCCCTTTTCAAATGTTTTCGTTTGTTGCAAAGGAATCACGGAACGGAAAAAATACCGGAGCCTGTTGGCTGTATTGTAGTCGTCGGTCTTTAAACCGGAACCATCCACCACAGGCTGGCCAATAAACCGCTGCTCCAGCCGGAAACGGTGCTGTACTGCCGCGCTTACCACGGGATGCGTTACAATAAACTGCTCCCATATCCTGTGTTCAGGTGCGTAGCCGGAAACACCGGTAATGTTCCTCCTGTTTTCTATCAAAGCATAACCCACGGTAGCGGTCATGTTCTTGCGGAAATGATAGTTAAGACCGGGCCGGAACAACATGGTCTGCATCTGCTTCCATTGACCGGAGGAACGGAACTGCATATCGTAGTGAATGCTTGTTTTTTTACCGGTCTTAATGGTGTTGAAGGTTGCGAGCCAGCCCGCAGATTGTGTTTGGGCGGCAACATAAAAAGAAAAGGCCATAAGGATCAATGTACAAACAAGGGTCTTTTTCATCACAAAGGTTTCAAGGTAAACCTGAAAATTAAGCACTATTGCGCTAAATCAATTCCGTTTTTTATTTTTTTAAAAAGTTGGTTCTACTATTTAATTCTTTTATCAAATCACCGCGAAAATACTTACGCTTTACGGGAAAATCCCCTAAACAGGGTATTGTAGAAAAATATACCACTTCGTAGTATTGCACTTATAATTCGACGCCGATATCTTTGCACTCATAACAATCAGCCTTTAAGAAATCACAAAATATTACATAGGACGGTTCAGGGAAAAAAGGTCCATTTGCGAAAAGCAGGTGGACTTTTTATTTCATTCAATACCTTTGCCAACATTCATCAAAAAAGGCTCCATGACCATTCAGTTCGGTTACGATAAAAAACAGGTGATACAGGCATTACGCTATCATTTCCTGAACAGGCCCGAATTAAAGATACTTGTGATTATTATTAACCTGTTCGCGCTTACTTCTGCCGTATTCTTCTACCTCAAATACATTCAAACCATCTCCTTCCTGATATTTTCTTTGCTGTGGTTCGCGCTGATGCTGGTGATATGGCGCATTCTTCCCGGCAGCATCTACAAAAAATCACACACCTTCAAAGATCATTTCTCGATGAGTTTCCGGGATGAACATATTGTGTTGCGTACACAAATGGGTGAACGTTCCTGGAACTGGAAACAGATCAGTTATTACATGGAAAGTCCTTATTTCTTTCACCTCTACTTCGATGCGAAATCTTTTTTCCTCGTACCGAAAGATGCGATGCAGGGCGATCCCAGCACCATTGAGGTGAGAAAATTCATCAGCGAACGGGTAAGAAAAGGCTGATCAGCGGGTGATGATGAGTTCTCCCTTCTGCCGGAGCAACTCGGTTTCAGCAAGTTTGGTATTGTACCGTGCGGCGATCAACCTGTTGTAGCCCTGTTCCAGACTGATTTGCGCTTCACGCAGTTCCAGGTTGGTGAACAGTCCCTGCTTGAAGCGCGCCAGCGCGATCACCACATTTTCTTTCGCCAGTTGAATGTTCTCTTCTTCCAGCGCCAGCAGGTCCTTCTGCAATACATAATCCTTGAAAGCATTGCTGATGGCCACGTTGATGAGTGAACGCTGGTTGTCGTAGAAGGTTTCCTGGTAAGCGATGTCCAGTTCAGCCTGTTTAATGAGTCTTCTTGTATTGAATCCGTTGAGAATGGGGACCGATAAACCGAAGCCGTAATTGAAACCCAGGTTCTGGTTGAACAACGGCGTAAAGGTGTTGATCACCGCTTTGTTCACATTACGTGAAAGGTTATACGATGTATTTAAACTCAGTGTGGGCCAAAGTTCCGCCCGTCTTTCCTTCAATACCAGCCCGGCGATATCTATGTTCTTTTTGGTCAGCAGAAGTGCGGGGTTGGTCTGGTCCAGGTTCTGCGTGATTTCTCCCAGACTTAACCCGCTGTTGATGGGAATAGAATCAAGTACTTCGTACACTTCTCCCACATTCAGGCCTATCAGTTGGTTGAGCTGGTCGCGGAGTTGCCCTATTAACGTTAATTGTTCCAGCCTGGAAGCTTTTTGGGCGTTCAGGTCCACTTTCGCCTGGAGCAGTTCGGGTTTGGAACCCAGCCCCGAAAATATCTTCTGATCGGCGATTTTCACACGCTCTTCGTTGATCGACATCTGCTCTTCGATGGCGCGCAGTTGTTGCTTCTGGCGAACAATATTGTAATAGTTCACGAGCACATCGGCCACCGTATTCACCACCTGGTTCTTCACCGTTAATTCGCCCAGTGCCTGGAATTGTTTCAGTCTTTCGCGCGTGGCGAACATTTTAAGGCCATCGAACAGGGTCCAGTTCATTCCGATAGAGGCAGATAGGTTGTTGGATTGAATGCCGCTGGTATCGCGTTTGGTGCCATTGCTCAGTTCCTGCTTCTGCCGGTTCACGTTCCAGGTTTTTGAAGCCGTACCGTTGATGCGGGGTAGGAAGCCGGCATAGGAATACTGGTAATCCACGGCGAAGGAAGCTGAATCGTTCCGCACCAGTTTTATATCGTAGTTTTTCTCCAACGCGGCAGCAATGGCGTCTTCCGGCGTAAGCAGGTTTTGCGCGGAAATACCGGTTGCCAGAAAACCCAATGTGGTGAGCAGTATAGATCGGAGCAAATATTGCTTCATGCTGATGCTTTTTATACCTGGGCCACGGAAATGCTGGCTTCTTCGTCTACCAGTTCATCCGCGTCCTTCGATTTTTTTCTTCTTGACAAATAAGAATACATCGCTGGGATCACGTACAAAGTGAGTACCAGCGAGAACATGATGCCACCCACAATTACAATTCCAAGCGGGATACGGCTGGTAGAAGCCGCGCCGAGCGACAGGGCGATGGGTAAAGCGCCCAACGCCATGGCCAGGCTGGTCATGAGGATGGGCCGCAAACGCATGGAAGATGCTACAATTGCGGCTTCCGACTTGCTCAATCCTTCGTCGCGCTTTTGGTTCGCGAATTCCACGATGAGGATACCGTTTTTCGTGACCAGCCCGATCAGCATGATCACCCCGATCTGGGAGAAGATGTTCCAGGTTTGGTCGAATATCCACAGGGAGAACAACGCTCCGGCAAATGCCAGCGGTACGGTAAGCATGATGGTGAGCGGGTCGATCCAGCTTTCGAACTGTGCGGCCAGTACCAGGTAAATCAGTGCCAGGGCAAGGAGCAGGGCAAAGGATGTATTGGAGCCGCTTTCAGCGAAATCGCGGGAAGAACCGGATAGCGCGGTATTGAATGAATCGTCCATCACGCCTTCCTTTTTCAGTTTGTCCACTATCCCGTACATCGCGTCCACCCCGTCGCCAATTGTTTTGCCCGGTGCCAGGCTCGCTGAAACGGTGGCGGATTTGTACCGGTTGAAGTGGTAGATCACAGGCGGACTCGTCTTCTCTTCAATAGTAACGAGGTTATCGAGTTGAATGGCTTCGCCCCGACTATTTCTTACATAAATATTCTGGAGATCGGCGGGTTTATCGCGGTTGGCCCGGAATACCTGCCCCATCACCTGGTACTGCTTTCCGTTGCGGACGAAATAACCATAGCGCAGGTTACTGAGCGCCAGTTGCAGGGTTTGAGAGATATCATCTACAGAAACTCCGAGTTCACTTGCTTTTGCACGATTGATCTCAATACGGAGTTCTGGTTTATTGAATTTCAGGTCCACATCCACGTTCGCGAAAACGGGGTTCTGGCCGGCTTCGTCGAGGAAACGCGGCAAAACCGCGGAAAGACTATCAAAGTTGATGTGCTGCAATACGAAGGAAACGGGTAACCCTCCCCTTCTTCCCACCTGGATGGTCTGCTGCTCGGTGGCGAACACTTTTCCCTGCGGGAAATTCTTCATGTTGCGGTTCACCATGTTCACGATATCCTTTTGTGAGCGTGTCCGCTCATTGGGTTCGTTCAAAACGATATTCGCGAAGCCACTGTTTACGGCGCCCGCACCACTGAATCCAGGGGAAGTAACGGTGATGAGGGCCTTTTTTTCAGGAACGGAATCAATAATGAAATCAACCACTTCATCCATGTACGCGGCCATATAATCGTATGCGGTACCTTCCGGCGCGGAGAAGGAAAGCCTGAACTGGCTACGGTCCTCCAGGGGCGCCAGTTCCGATTGCAGGGAACGGAAGGCGAAAAAGATGAGCGCCACACAACCCAGGATAATCAGCATAGCGGTCCACCTGATTTTCATGAATTTTTCCAGGGAACGTTGGTAACCCGTTTCCATACCTGTAAAGAAAGGTTCCGTTTTGCGGTAGAACCAGGAATGGGTGTGCGTTTTCTTCCCCAGTTTCACGTTCAATACAGGTGTTAACGTAAGCGATACAAAGGCGGAAACCAATACCGCACCCGCTACCACGATGGCGAATTCACGGAACAGGCTTCCTACGAAGCCCTCCAGGAAAACTATGGGCAGGAACACAAAAGCCAGCGTGATGGACGTGGCGATGACCGCGAAGAATATTTCTTCAGAACCTTCTTTGGCGGCGCGCATCCGTGGCATGCCCGCTTCAATTTTTTTGTAAATGTTTTCTGTTACCACGATGCCGTCATCCACCACCAGTCCTGTTGCCAGTACAATGGCCAGTAACGTAAGGATATTAATGGTGAACCCGCACAAATACATGATAAAGAACGCCGCGATCAGCGAAACGGGAATGTCTACCAATGGGCGGAAGGCCATGAGCCAGTCGCGGAAGAAAAGGTAGATGATCAGGATCACCAGCACCAGCGCGATGATGAGCGTTTCTTCCACTTCGAGTATCGATTTGCGGATAAAACGCGTATTGTCAAAGGCTACATTGGTGATGATGTCTTCGGGAAGGTCTTTTTTGAGCTGGTCGTATCGTTTGTAAAATTCATCGGTAATGGCTACATAGTTGGAACCCGGCTGCGGCGTTAACGCCAGCGCCACCATGGGTACACCCGATTCTTTCAGAATGGTTTCCTCATTCTCCGGACCAAGTATAGCCTGCCCGATATCACGGAATCGGATGGTGCTGCCGTTTTCATTTTTAAGGATCAGGTTGTTGAAATCGTCTTCTGTATTAAGTCTCCCGAAGGTGCGTACGGTAAGCTCCGTGGCGTTACCCGCGATCTTCCCACCGGGAAGTTCCACGTTCTGTTGTTGCAGCGCGGCTTGCACATCACTTGGTGTAAGACTATACGCTGAGAGCTTTACCGGATCCATCCAAAGCCGCATGGCGTAACGCTTTTCGCCCCATATACGGATGGAACTCACGCCGGGAATGGTTTGTAATTTCTCTACGAGTACATTACTCGCATATTCCGTGATTTCCAACTGGTTCCGGACATTACTCTGCACGGTCATGGCGAGGATGGCGTCGGAGTTCGCGTCTTCTTTGGAAACCACGGGCGGCGCGTCGATATCCGGGGGCAAACTGCGTTGTGCCTGGGAAACCTTGTCGCGCACGTCGTTGGCGGCGGCTTCCAGGTCGATACCCAGGTCGAATTCTACCGTGATATTGCTGGAACCCTGGCTGGAGCTGGAAGAGATATTTTTGATACCGGCGATGCCGTTGATGGATTTCTCCAGCGGTTCGGTGATCTGTGTTTCAATGATATCCGAATTGGCACCGGGGTAGGAAGTGCGCACGTTCACAATGGGTGGATCGATGGCAGGGAAATCGCGGACGCCAAGGAAAGTAAAGCCCACCACACCGAACAGTACGATGATGATGTTCATCACGATGGCGAAAACCGGCCTTTTTAACGAGAGGGATGGTAAACTCATATATTATCAGGCTGGTTTTTTCAGGTTGGTGAACTTCACGGGCATGCCGGGTTTCGCCTGCATCATGCCACTGATGAGGATGGTATCGCCCGGTTGCAGACCGGAAGTGATCTGTACTTCCTGTTCGGTACGCAAGCCGGTTTCCACGGTCACGAACCTGGTTTGACCGTTTTCAGACACAATTACTTTTTTATCGCGGGAGCCGGGAATCACCGCCTGGGAGGGAATCATAAGGGCATCCGGGGTATTGCGTAAAACAAGTTTGATGCTGGCGAACGTGCCTGGAGAAAGCTTTCCGGAAGGATTGGAGGCCAGGGCCCTGATCTTCACCGTGCGGGTGGTGAGGTCGATCTGTGGATCGATTACATATATATTACCACGATAGCGGTTGGTATCGCCGGCTACGGTAAACTCTATATAATCTTTGGTATTGATGACGGGGCGGTACTTTTCGGGGATGGTGAAATCTATTTTAAGGGGATTGTTCTGCAATAAAGTAGCGATTA
Organism: Parasegetibacter sp. NRK P23; assembly: GCF_023721715.1. Lineage (NCBI taxonomy): Bacteria > Pseudomonadati > Bacteroidota > Chitinophagia > Chitinophagales > Chitinophagaceae > Parasegetibacter > Parasegetibacter sp. NRK P23. The sequence continues at coordinate 147,218 of NZ_JAMDLG010000007.1, read as the reverse complement.
CAGTGGTGGGCGCGATGATCGCCCCCTCGCTGATGTTGCGGATTCCGATGATGCCGCTGAACGGTGCACGCAGTTCCGTGCGTTGCAAAAGCGCCTTCTGGTACAACACATCAGCATTATATATATCTACCTGATTGGCGGAGATATCTACTTCCTGCTGACTTATACCACTTATTTTCAGCAATTCTTTCTGCCTTTCAAGCGTTTTTTCGGCTAAACTCTTCTGGTATTCCAGTTTTTTGATCTGTGCCCGGATATCTTCATCATATAGTTTCACCAGCAGATCACCCTTTTTTACCTGGGCGCCTTCTTTAAAAAATATACCTGTTACCCGGCCCGTGATCTCGGATTTGAGTTCTATCATTTCGTTGCTGGCAAGTGTACCTGCCGCATCCACGGAATTATTGATGGAAGAAGTGGCCACCACGAAACCATCGGCCAGGAAAGCGCCGGAACTTTTTGCAGGGGCATTCTTTTCAGCGGCCTTTTCGGTGCGGGAAACTTTCTCTACCACCAGCCAGGTAATTACCCCCAATATGGCAAGAATCAATACGATACGGAGAATTTTTCCGATGCTCATGTGCTGTATTATAGATTAGAAACAACTAAAAAGCGGATAAAGTTCCGGTAATAATCCGGTGCGCAAAAGGTAGATTTCACAGAAAAGCAGGTAGGACGAATGTTCTGCAACAACTTCTCCGTGTAAAAGATCAGAACTGAAGCAGGGATTTCTCCATTACATAATGCGGGATAGTCACTTCCAGGAATTCGTCGCTGCAAACATTGTAACCCAGTTTCTCATAAAAGCCTACCGCGGTTTTGCGCGCGTGCATGGTGAGCCGGGTAAAACCTCTGTCGCGCGCGATATTTTCAGCGAAGTTCATCAGGGTGGCGCCTATTCCCTTGCCCTGCAGGTTATTCTGTACCGCCATCTGCCTTAACCGAACCGTATCACTGTCTTCTTTTGTGAGTACACAACAGGCGAGCAGGTCCTCTTCATCAAATGCCCCGATGAGTATATCTTCCTTTTCCGCCGCGAGTTGGACGTCGTCGAATGACAAACCCAGCGGTTGACGCAATACCTGGTAACGGAGGTCCACCATTTGCTTATATTCCGGGGAACCGTGCTCGATGAGTTTCAGTGCCATGAAGAAGTTTTTTAACAAAAATCTGTGATTGATTGCAATTTGCTCAAAAATTCTATTTTTGCACCCATAATTAAATCTTACAAAAATGTCAGACATCGCAACAAGAGTGAAGAAAATCATTGTCGACAAATTAGGCGTTGATGAAGCTGAAGTAACCAACGAAGCTTCTTTTACGAACGACTTAGGTGCTGATTCACTCGACACCGTGGAACTGATCATGGAATTTGAGAAGGAATTCAACATCTCTATTCCTGATGAACAAGCTGAGACCATCACCACTGTAGGACAGGCAGTAGCGTACCTCGAAGAGCACGCGAAGTAATTTCCCTCCATCTGAAAGTAACATCCAGAAAGGATAATATGGAATTAAAAAGAGTTGTAGTAACTGGAATCGGTGCCCTCACTCCATTGGGTAATTCTGTTTCTGAATCTTGGAACGGGTTGATCAATGGCGTACCTGGCGCCGATTTCATTACCCTCTTTGACAGCAGCAAGTTCAAAACACGTTTCGCGTGCGAACTGAAGAACTTTGAAGCCACCAATTATCTGGACAAAAAAGAAGCCCGCAAACTCGACCGTTTCACCCAAACGGCCCTCGTGGCCAGCGATGAAGCGGTAGCCGATGCAGGCATCTCCAAAGAATCCGTTAATCCCGACCGCGTAGGTGTGATCTATGGCAGTGGGATCGGCGGATTGATTACTTTCCAGGAAGAGGTGACCAATTTCGCGAAAGGTGACGGTACTCCCCGCTTCAATCCTTTCTTTATTCCAAAGATGATCCTCGATATCGCAGCCGGGCATATTTCCATGCGCCACGGTTTCAGAGGACCAAACTTCTCCGTTGTTTCCGCCTGTGCCTCTTCTACCAACGCCATCCTCGACGCCTTCAATTACATCCGTCTCGGAAAAGCCGATATCATTATTTCCGGCGGTTCTGAAAGTGTAATCAGTGAAGCAGGTGTGGGTGGGTTTAACGCCATGAAAGCGCTCAGCGAAAGAAACGACGACCCCAAAACAGCCAGCCGCCCCTTCGATAAGGAACGCGATGGTTTTGTAATGGGTGAAGGCGCAGGTGTGCTGATCCTGGAAGAACTGGAACACGCGCTGAAAAGAGGCGCCAAAATTTATTGTGAGATCGCCGGAGGCGGCGCAACCGCCGACGCGCACCACCTCACAGCCCCTCACCCCGAAGGACTCGGCGCAAAGAACGTCATGTTCGCCGCCCTCGCAGACGCGGGAATGAAACCGGAAGACATCGACTACATCAATGTGCACGGCACTTCCACCCCACTGGGTGATATCGCCGAAACAAAGGCCATCAAACACGTATTCGGAGAACACGCGTATAACCTGAACATCAGCTCCACCAAGTCGATGACGGGTCACCTCCTGGGTGCCGCAGGGGCCATAGAAGCCATCGCTTCCATCCTCAGCGTACAAAACGATATTGTTCCTCCCACCATCAACCACTTTACGGACGATCCCGAACTGGACCAGCAACTGAATTTTACTTTCTGGAAAGCACAACAAAGAACCGTAAGAGCAGCACTCAGCAATACTTTCGGATTCGGCGGACACAATGCTTCACTGATTGTAAAAAAATTCGTAGCTTGACCACTGTGGAATTATTCGACAGACTCTTCAGGAAATCGACCGGGGAAACTGGTTTTAAGGCGCAATTAAAGAATGTTATCGGGTTCACCCCTGGAAAACTCTCCCTTTATAAGACAGCGCTGACCCACCGCTCCGTTCGCGACAACGCCGATCAGAACAACGAACGCCTTGAATACCTGGGCGACGCGATTCTCAGCGCCATCATCGCCGATTATCTTTTCAAAAAATATCCCTATAAAGAAGAAGGTTTCCTCACGGAAATGCGGAGCAAAATGGTGAACCGCCAGCAGCTCAACGAAATTGCCGTGAAAATGGGGTTGAAAAAGATCACCGCCTTCAATAAGCTGGATAACTCTCTAAAGATCAGCCAGATTTTCGGCAATACGCTGGAAGCCGTTGTGGGCGCGGTTTACCTCGATAAGGGCTACAACAAAACCAGGATATGGGTGCTGGAACGCATCATCATCCCCCACTTTTTTATGGACGACCTCGAAACCCTCGAGATCAACCACAAAAACAAGTTGTACGGCTGGGCAAACAAAAACGGACACAACCTCGAATTTGAAACCCTCAGTGAAAAATTTGAGAACGGTCGCCGCCTTTTTACCATCGGCGCCGTAGTGGATGGAAAACTGCTGGCCGAAGGCAAAGCCTACAATAAGAAAGACGCCAGCCAGATCGCGGCCCAGATCGCCGTTGAAAAACTCGGTCTCTCCAAACCCGAGGAAGAGTAATCCACATTTCTCCCGCACGACCTACCGGCTTCAGGTATTTATCCCCAATTTAATAATTTTAATATGTTTAAATAAAAACACTTATTATCTTCGGTATAACTACGTAAAATAGCTAAGGTTTTTTTTATCGATCGTTCGAAATAATATTTTACAAAGGTTAGGAATCAAGCCCGGTATCTCCATACCGGGCTTACTTTTAACCCCTGATCTCCTGGCACAATTCCACCAGCACACCACCCGTTGTTTTGGGGTGTACAAAACAGATCAGTTTATTGTCGGCCCCGCGTTTGGGTTCGGGATTAATAAGTGTAAAACCTTCATTTTTAAGTCGTTCCATTTCAGCATAAATATCGTCCACCTCGAATGCGATATGGTGTATCCCCTCCCCGTTCTTTTCGATGAACCGGTTGATGACGCCATCTTTCGTTAAGGAACCCAGCAACTCAACTTTGGAAGGACCGGTCTGGAAAAAAGCCGTTCTTACCTGCTCGGAAACCACCTCCTCCGTTTTATAACAGCCTGTGTTCAGTAGTTTCTCATACAAGGGAATGGCTATTTCAAGGTTCTTCACCGCTATGCCGATGTGTTCAATTCCTTTCATTATACCTTGTTTTTCAATCCTGCAGCGGATTTGGCACCATTGCTTTTATCTATGCCGGAATAACCAGAAATTATGACATAAGAAACGGAAACTCCAACCCTTTGCAGTATTTTTGTATTGTATAATCAAATATAAACAAGACAATGCTCAAATTTCCGATCTATCTCGATAATAATGCCACAACGCCGTGTGATCCGAGGGTAGTGGAAGCCATGTTGCCTTATTTCACCGATCATTTCGGGAACGCGGCCAGCAGGAACCACTCTTTTGGCTGGAGCGCTGAAGAGGGCGTGGATTATGCCAGGGAGCAGGTGGCGAAACTGATTGGCGCCGATCCCAAAGAGATCATTTTTACTTCCGGTGCCACCGAAGGTGACAACCTGGCCATAAAGGGTGTATACGAAATGTACGCCAGCAAAGGAAACCACATCATTACCTGCGTTACCGAGCACAAAGCCGTGCTGGATACCTGCAAGCATATTGAAAAACAGGGTGGAGAAGTAACTTATCTTCCTGTAAATCCTGAAGGGCTGATAGATCTGAAGGAACTGGAAGCCGCCATCAAACCAACTACCATCCTCATCGCCATCATGTACGCGAATAATGAGGTGGGTGTGATTCAGCCTGTAAAAGAGATTAGTGCACTTGCCCGTAAGAACGGCGTGCTTTTCTTTACGGATGCCACACAGGCAGTAGGTAAAGTTCCGGTAGACGTGAACAAGGATGGCATTGACCTGATGGCGTTCTCCGCACATAAAATGTACGGTCCCAAAGGTGTTGGCGCACTGTATGTTCGTCGTAAGAATCCCCGCGTGAAAGTAACCGCGCAGATGGACGGTGGCGGCCACGAAAGAGGCATGCGCAGCGGCACGCTGAATGTACCCGGGATTGTTGGTCTGGGTAAGGCCTGCGAACTTTGCATGAACGAAATGGAAGCCGATACCAAACGCATCAGCGCATTGCGCGACAAATTGGAAAACGCGCTTACCCAAATCGAGGAGTCTTATGTAAACGGCAGCAAAGAACACCGTCTGCCACACGTTTCCAACATTTCCTTCAAATACGTGGAAGGTGAGGGATTGATGATGGGTTTCAACAAGAATATCGCGCTGAGTTCAGGTTCCGCCTGTACTTCCGCTTCACTGGAACCATCTTATGTACTGAAAGCGCTGGGACTGGGCGACGACCTCGCGCACTCTTCCCTCCGTTTCGGCCTGGGCCGTTTTACAACAGAAGAACAAGTAGATTATACGATAAAAGCCGTTACTGATACCGTGAACAAACTCCGTGAAATGAGCCCGCTATGGGAAATGTTCAAGGAAGGCATTGATATGGAATCGGTAGCATGGCAGCACCATTAATAATTTTGAATGATGGATGTTGAATTATTCGCAAACATCGTTCGGAGCTCAACATTCACTATTAAAACAAAATATCATGGCATACTCTGAAAAAGTGATCGACCACTATAACAACCCCAAAAACGTGGGTACCCTGGATAAAGCACAGAAAAACGTAGGCACCGGACTGGTAGGCGCTCCCGAATGTGGCGACGTAATGCGCCTGCAGATTGAAGTGGACGACGCTACCGGCGTAATCAAAGACGCAAAATTCAAAACCTTCGGATGCGGTTCCGCTATCGCCTCTTCTTCTCTCGCCACCGAATGGCTGAAAGGAAAAACAGTGGACCAGGCCCTCAGCATCGACAACATGGAGATCGTGGAAGAACTGAACCTTCCACCCGTGAAAATTCACTGCTCCGTACTCGCTGAAGACGCCATCAAAGCCGCCATCAACGACTACCGCGTGAAGAACGGTCTGGAAGAACTGGTGTTCGAAGAGAAAGGTGTTCACTAATTAAATTTCGTACGATGATCTACGTGAGTGATAAGGCCAAGGACAAAGTGGGTAAGCTGATGCAGGATGCTGCCATCGAAGGATCAGGCGATTATTTCCTCCGTGTATCGGTGGTGGGTGGCGGATGCTCAGGTCTCAGCTATAAACTGGACTTCGACAACGAACAAAAACCCATGGACCAGGTATTTGAAGACAATGGCGTAAAAGTGGTAACGGATTTGAAGAGTTTTCTGTACCTCGTCAATACCACACTTGATTTCTCCGACGGGTTGAACGGAAAGGGTTTCTATTTCAGTAATCCGAATGCGAGCAGGAGTTGCGGGTGCGGAGAGAGTTTCGCGGTGTAGTTTCTCGCAACGGCGCTACGACGCAACGTTGCATTAAGTAATAGCAGAGAGGGTGTATCAAAAGAACGATACACCCTCTTTTTATTCGGGTCCCTGATGGAGGCAATTTTCGTTTATGCTATTCTCAGAGGCTTCATTTAATTTTTGAAAACCTCTCTTTCTTCTTTTTCTATACCGCAAACACATCAGCCAAAATTCAGGTTAACAGATATCCCAAATAAAACGCCAAACGTTGCGTCGTAGCGCCGTTGCGAGCATCTTCCTCCTCCTTATAGAAACCTTCCCACCCACCAACGCTTTGCCTCATTGCTCCTGCGAGGTACGAAGCAATCGCGTGAAACAAATTCCCACCCGAAAACCCCTACCTTTGCCCCGAAAATCTACCAAAAATGGAATACAGAATAGAAAAAGACACTATGGGCGAAGTGAAAGTACCAGCCCAAGCTTATTTCGGCGCGCAAACCCAGCGTTCTATCGATAACTTCCGCATTGCGCAGGATATCAACCGTATGCCGAAGGAGATCATCAAAGCCTTCGCCTACCTGAAAAAAGCAGCTGCTATTACCAATTTTGAAGCCGGCGTTCTCCCTGAAGAAAAAGCACAACTGATCGGACAGGTTTGCGACGAAATCCTTGAAGGAAAACTGGACGACTATTTCCCCCTGGTGGTTTGGCAAACCGGTTCCGGTACCCAAAGCAATATGAATGTGAATGAAGTGGTTGCCTACCGCGGACATGTACTGAAAGGTGGCTCCCTTACCGATAAAGAAAAGTTCCTGCACCCCAATGATGACGTGAACAAATCACAGTCGTCCAACGATACTTTCCCTACCGCGATGCACATCGCGGCTTACAAAACACTGATCGAAGTAACCATCCCCGGTATCGAAAAACTCCGCGACACACTGGCAGAAAAAAGTAAAGCCTACATGAAGGTGGTGAAAATCGGCAGAACCCATTTCATGGATGCCACGCCATTGACCGTAGGACAGGAGTTCAGCGGTTATGTATCTCAACTCAACCACGGACTGAAAGCCATCCGCAATACGCTGGCGCACCTTTCTGAACTGGCACTCGGCGGAACCGCCGTGGGAACAGGCATCAATACACCCAAAGGTTATTCAGAGAACGTGGCGCGTCATATCGCCAACCTAACCGGATTGCCCTTTGTAACCGCGGAGAACAAGTTCGAAGCGCTTGCCGCGCATGATGCCATCGTTGAAGCACATGGCGCGTTAAAAACCGTTGCCGTGAGCCTGATGAAGATCGCCAATGATATCCGTATGCTGTCCTCCGGACCGCGCTCCGGCATTGGCGAATTGTTCATCCCCGACAATGAACCCGGCTCCTCCATCATGCCCGGAAAAGTGAATCCCACCCAATGCGAAGCGCTCACCATGATTGCCGCACAGGTGATCGGAAACGACGTGGCCATTAACGTGGGCGGCGCCACCGGCCACTTTGAACTGAACGTGTTCAAACCCATGATGATCTATAACTTCCTGCACAGCGCCCGACTCATCGGCGAAGGATGTGTTTCTTTCAACGATAAGTGCGCCGTGGGCATCGAACCCATACAGGCCAATATCGACAAACACGTGAACAACTCGCTGATGCTCGTCACTTCCCTGAATACAAAAATCGGTTACTACAAAGCAGCCGAAATCGCGCAAAAAGCACATAAGGAAGGAACCACACTGAAAGAAATGGCCGTGAAACTCGGTTATGTTACACCTGAAGAATTTGACGCGTGGGTGATACCGGTGGATATGGTAGGAGAACTGTAATAACTTACACTTCAAATAAAAAGGTGGCAGTCGGAATATTTCCTGCTGCCACCTTTCCTTTTTATACGCTTTACTTCACCGGAAGTATCCAGTAACTGTATGCATAATTCCTGAATTTCAGCCTATACTCCTCCAGCGGCCATGCACCCCAGCTATCGATGCCCTGCATACCGGTTTGGTTCAGGTCGATATGAAGGTATATCTCAGGGCGTGGTTTTAGTTCTCCCGAATGGTATTGCTTCTTTTCCGTTTCAGGATCCAGGTCATCCAGGTTATAAGGCAATGCGGACACATTCAGTAATGAATCTTCCGCGATGATGCGAATCCCCTTCCCTTTTTTGTTCGTAAAGCTTGCCCAGCGCACGTCGGATTTATTGCCGCTTTCCTGCGGACGTGCATAAGGAAAATACTGCTGCTCCAGCGTTTGAGCATACTGCGCTACAAGCGAAGCGGTTTTCCGGTCCCAATAGTTCTCCCCGGGCCCTCTTCCGTACCAGGAAATATTTGAGAATGCTTTGTTGAGCTGAAGATCGTTCCCCATGCGCAGCAGGAGTTTATGGTTCCCTTTCAGCGCCTTAAAGCTGTTGTGCACCTGTACCGATCCATCGGCAAATACCGTGAAACGCTGTTCCTGTGCCGCATCGCCATTCAGCAACACTTTTGAGAAAGTTACCTCATACGCGCCGTTCTCCAGTTGTTTTAACGTGGCTTTGGTGTCTTTTCCTTCGGCATAAGCATTGCGCCACATACGGAGTGAACGGTTGAAACCCGCGCCAATGTCATTGTCCGTTGGGGCACGCCAGTAAGAAGGCGCAGGCCCTTGTTGTAATACAGTTTCGCCTTTTATAGCGTATGTTTTCATGGTGCCGGTGGAGGCATCGAAAACTACATTGAAATCCTTTCCTTTTATGGTAATCGAATTGCCTTCTTCTTTGCCTTCCAGTTTTCCCAATGCTGGTTTTACAGCAACCGGAGCATAGGTTCCCAGCGCGAACTGTTCGTAAGCGATCTCGTAACCTGCTTCCAGGAAAGGTTCTGCATTCTTCAACACATAACGCACATTCAGGAAATATTCACTTCCGGGTTTTTGTTTCGTTTTTACTGGTAAACTGAAAGCAGCTTTTGCACGGGGTGCTATATTCAACTGGGGAATATTTCCTTTCTCCACCACTTTTCCGTTTTCAAGCAGTTCCCAGTTTAAAGCATAGTTTTCTATGTTCCTGAAGAAATAGGAATTGAATACTGCAATATTGAAATTGCTTTCCAATGTAGTCTTCACAAACTGATGCACTTTCTTTATCTCAATGGCCATAGGTGTGAGACAACGATACGCCGTAACCACACCCTTCACGCAAAAGTTGTTATCGCTGAAGTTCTCGTTTACCGGGCCTTCCAACGGGAAATCACCACCATAGGCCATAATACGTTTGCCGTTCTTAACCGTATCTATCGACTGATCGATCCATTCCCAGATGAAGCCGCCCTGCAAACGCGGATGGCTTTCAATGTTATCCCAATACTCTTTAAAGTTACCCAGGCTATTGCCCATGATGTGCGCGTATTCACTCATAATCATCGGGCGCTTATCCCTGCCCGTTGAATAACGGATAAGCCAGTCGGGACCGGGATATTGGGGCACGATCATATCTGTATTGAAGTCTGATTCAGCCCTTTCATACTGGACCGGACGATCATCCTTTTGTTTCAGCCATTCGTAGGCCTCATAAAAATTAACACCGTTCCCGGCTTCGTTCCCCAGCGACCAGGTGATGACGGAAGTATGGTTCTTATCACGTTCATACATACGCGTAATACGTTCCAGGTGCGGGTTGCGCCATTGCCTGTCGTTGGCGAAAGTATATTCCAGGTCGTAATACCTTCCGTGCGATTCAATATTCGCTTCGTCTATCACATACAAACCATATTCGTCGCACAGCTCCATCCAGTAAGGGTGCGGCGGATAATGTGAATGTCTTACTGCGTTCACGTTCAGCTTCTTCATCATCTCCATATCCTTGCGCATATCCTCCATCGTGAGGGTATGCCCGGTGGTTGGATTGTGTTCGTGCCGGTTTACACCTTTGAGAAAAACACGTTTCCCGTTCACCAGCAGATCACTCCCAACGATTTCCACGGAGCGGAAACCAATTCGCTGGGGAACCACTTCCAGCACCTCGCCATTCCTGTTTTTTAAGGTGATGTACAACGTATAGAGATAAGGAATTTCAGCGGACCACAATTTCACGTTTTCGATGGGCCTGGCAATCTGAATATTTTTTTTATAGTTGCCCAGTACGGCGAAGCCGCCATCAGTGCCCACCTCTTCTTTCCACACCTGCTTTCCATCGGCATCCATCAGTTCATACCCGATTAAAAATGTATCGGGGCGACTGTGCAACGTGTTTTTATCAATCTTAAAACTCTCCACATCCGTGCTGATGCTGAGCCATCCTTCATTATCATCCGAAGGTTCCGCTTTCACTTTAAAATCATGGATGTGTAACTTCGGCGTGGCGTACATATACACTTCCCTTTCAATACCGGAAATCCGCCACATATCCTGGCATTCCAGGTAACTGCCATCGCTCCAGCGGTACACCTGAAGGGCCACCACGTTCTCGCCGGGCTTTACGTAATTCGTAATGTCAAATTCCGCGGCCAGCTTGCTGTCTTCGCTGTAACCCACTTTTTTACCGTTCACCCAGATGAAGAACGCGGATTTAACGGCGCCCAGGTGAATGAATACCTGTTTGCCTTTCCAGGAATCGGGCAGGGTGATCTTTTTGCGGTACGAACCAACAGGGTTGTTGTTTTCCGGGATATCGAAAGGCGGATCGAGCCTGGCGCCTGTTTTGGCCCTGCCTGTAAATTCGTAGGGGTGGTTCACATAAATCGGCAGGCCGTATCCATTGAGTTCCCAGTTGGCGGGCACTTTAAAATCTACCCATTTGGAATCGTTAAAATCTGTTTTATAGAAATCCTCCGGTCTTTGGCGGGGATCCTGCACCCAGTTGAATTTCCAGTTTCCGTTCAGGGAAAGGAAATTGGCGGAGACTTCCTTTTTACGTTGCGCAGCCAGTTCCCTGTTCTCGTACGCAAAAGCGGAAGCCCGCATCGGGAGCCTGTTCACAGCCACTATTTCCGGGGTTTGCAGTTCCGTTGGCAGTGATTGCGCCTGGGAACCAAGGGCGAAAAAAACGCTGAAAGCAGCGGTCACAATTGTTCTCATGCCCGGAAATTACCCAATAAATCAACACGGCCGTATGGCAACCGTTTGCGCATTTTACTGCCTGATGATCTTTTTAAGTGGCAGCACTTCTCCCGTAGCGGTGGTGATGCGCAGGAAATACATGCCCGAAGGGAAAGGTTGAAGATTAATTTCAAAATTGTTCCTGCTGCTTACATTTTTAAGCAACATCCTTCCGGCCACATCCACCAGTTCGTAGTGGAAAGGACGGCGCAGACTGGTTCCGATGCTCACTGTTACGGTTCCCGTTGTGGGCACCGGATAGATGTTTACTGCAACATTGACACGGTCGGGATCCACGTCACCATTCTCGCGGATCGGCGTAACAATGCCCACGTATTCGAATTCAAGAATGGCCCCGGGATTGGCCATGGAAGATGTGGTAGAACCGGAAGGCCCGGAGGTTTGTCCTCCGTTATCGGTGGCCACATATATTTTCAACTGGTTGGACGAAAGTGCGATGTCTCTATAACGGTTCTGTGTGTACGCGAAAGAAGTGGTATCTCCCGAAATCGCGGAATAATCGCTGTTCATCTTCAACCTGTAAATTCTTCCTTTTTTAAGACTGGGGACGAGGATAGAATGTTCCCAGTTGATGATGCCGCCTAATCCCCTCGTGTACACATCAATACTGGATGGCGCGATGGTGGGCCATTGAATGTAATCGGAAGGAAAACTGTACCCCGCCGGTTTGGTGAAGAAGGTATACACAGGTGTTTCAAAAGCACTCGAAAATGTATTTTCCGCCTGTACGGTCGCACCTGGGGGAATGGTACTCTCGCCATATGGCGTACTGGCGCAGGAACCGGAAGAAGACCAGATCACGTATTGGTAATTCTGGTTATCGTTGTAACCGGCAACGCGGGGCCAGCCGTAATTGCTTCCGGGAAGAATTTCATTGAGTTCATCGTCCGACCGTGGACCGTGTTCCGAAGCGAAGAGTTTGTTGTTCGGCGTGAATACAATGCCCTGAGCATTCCGGTGTCCGTAAGAATAAATATGGGAACGAACGGCGTTGATTTCCGGGTTATCGACAGGGATGGAACCATCAAAATTCAGCCGGAGGATCTTACCCTGGTAACTCAACCGGTTGTTGTTGTTTACATCGGTTTGAGATGGCAGTGTTTGCGCCTGGATGGTCTGGCATTTATTGTCGAACTGATTATAACCCATGTCTCCGATGGTATAATAGAGTTTGGAATCAGGGCCGATTCTTAAACGTCCGGAGTTATGGTCGTTACTGGCGGGAAGATTGTCTATCAGGGTAACGGACGAACTGAGTGTTGGGCTGGATGGGTTCTGGTTGTAGGTAAGCTGAACGATTTTGGTTTTACGGTTCACGCCGCCGCCGGCATCCGCGTCGTAGGTGTAAGCCACGTACACATAAGGAGAATCGTTCAGCAATTTGGGATGCAGCGCCATTCCCATCAGACCGTCCTGGCCCGCGCTCTGGTACACTTCATTGATGGTGATAAGCGTTTGTTTAACGCCTGAGGCCGGGTCTACTCTGGTCACTCTTTTCCCGGTGCGTTCCGTAACCCAGATAAAATTATCTGGTCCCGTGGTTATTTCCCAGGGATAACTGAAGCCGGTCGCGACTACGCGCATATCAAAACTCTCCTGCGCACGGGACAAAATAGGGATGATCAGTGCAAATAACACGCATCCAATCGGGGTAAATCGGGTGGGCATAACGGGGATATTGGATAGAAGTTAGGGTTTTTTCCGCTTTTTTTATAAGAATACTAAGGTAAATCAATCGGTTACAACGGGAAAGGTAGAAACACGCAATCTTCCGAGTAGAAACACGTTTCAGTTACCATATCCTGTTTCTAATTTCGTGACGGAACGACATACCCCTAAAATCCATTCCGATGAAAAAAAATCTACCCATCATGCTTTTGATGCTGGGTTTGTACCTCCTTCCTATGAATGCCCTCTCCCAGCAATTCGGGAAAAGCTTCGTGAACATTACGAAGGGCACCATAGGCGGAACTTATGAACCCGGCGACATTCTCGAGATACGCGCCACTGTGGCCGTAGGCAACAACCTTACGCTCTCTCAGTTCAGGTTCGTGGACACGATTTCTTCCAACGCCACCTATATCGCCGGAAGTTTGAAAATCCTCACCAATGAGGGACTTGTATTCCGGAGTTATTCTGATGCCGCCAACGACGACGCGGCTATGTACGATGGCGCGACCCAGACGGTCCGCATTAACATGGGCAGTAGCGTTAACGGCGTTATGGGCGGCAGTTGCGGTAATACGGACCCCGCCGATGTGCCGGACAATGGGGGCACCATCGTGTACAATGGCCGTCCATCTTTTTACAACGCCACCTGTATTATGTCCGCGTCCTACCGGATACAGATCAATCCGGCCTTGCCGCTGGGTTCAGGTATAAGTTTAAACGGCGGAGGCTTTTATTACAGGATGAGCGCTTCCGGAACCGACTTCCGCTCCAGGATTTTCAGTTCCTATAGCATCGCGCTGTCTTCCAATATCGGGTTGTGCAGCAATGCCATTGGCGCGAACGCCGTGCTGGACAATGGCGGCACTTTCGGAAGCGGAGATGTACAGAACAGAACCGCGTCGGCCATCGTAGCGGGCTACGCTAAACAAAACATTTCCTCCTCGGATATCAATCGTCCCAACGATGGGGAATATGCGATCGTCAACAACCTGAGTCCAAGCGGAACCACCAATACCGCGGCGCCTTATTCAGGCGGGAACCGTGTATTCAACGCCTGGGACATTACAGGCGACCATACTTCAGCCGCTTCCGAGTCGGCGGGGAACGCACCTGTGGCACCCGGAACAACCGGCGGTTACTTTGTGGTGGTGAACGCCAGTTACGCGAACGGCGAAGCTTTCCAGCAACCCGTTTCCGGACTTTGCGGCGATACCTATTATGAATTCTCTGCCTGGTTTAAAAACGTATGCTCCCGTTGCGCCTGCGATTCAGTGGGCAGGGGGTCAACCAATGGCTCCTTCAACGGACCGGACCCCGCGGGGGTGCTGCCCAACCTTACTTTCGAAATTGACGGCACCGCCTATTATTCTACGGGGAACATCACGTATTCCGGCAACTGGGTGAAAAAGGGATTCATCTTCAAAACCAGTCCCGGACAAACCTCTTTCACCCTCACCATCCGCAACAACGCGCCTGGCGGCGGCGGCAATGATTGGGCGATAGACGACATCACTTTCGGGACCTGCTCGCCGGAACTCAACTTTAACCCCTCTCCCGTAGCCAGCGTTTGCGCAAACGCCCAGGCCGTGGAACTGAAAGCCATCGTAAGTTCTTACTTCGACAACTACCGCTACTGGCGTTGGGAAAGGAGCACCGATGAAGGCGCGAACTGGAGCAATACCGGTGAAGAAGGCTCCTCAACCCCGGTTAATGATGGGACCAACCATACTTACCAGGTGGATTATCCGCCATTTATAGCAGGCACGGCAGACAGCGGTCATCTCTACCGGCTGCGCATCGCCACTTCAGCTACCAACCTCAACAACAGTTGTTCCTTTGCGGATGGAACCAATATCCTCACCCTCCAGGTAACGGATTGCACGATCCTTCCGGTTGAAATAAAGCATTTCACCGCGCAATTGCGCCAACAAAAAGCAGTGCTCCACTGGCAGGCGCTGAACGCTTCGCCCGGTACAATACTGGTGGTGGAGAAAAGCACCAATAACCGCCACTTCAGAGAAGTCGGACAGATGGCAGCCGGCACACAAACCGCTTTTCAGTGGAACGATCCTGAAATCATCACAGGTGCTACTTACTATCGGATACGAATAGCCTATCACAACCTGAAAGCCTATTCCAGGACCACCATGGTGAACAAACCTGATGGCAGCGATTTCATCATCCGGGGCATACAGAACCCGTTTGTCAGCTCGCTTGAAATGGAACTGGCAACACAAAAGTCTGGTCAACTGCAATTGCTCCTGACAGATTTACAAGGCAGGGTAGTACGGCAACAGGAACAACTGCTCTCCGCGGGCGTACAAAAAATCGCGTTCACACAACTGGCCGGGTTGCCCAAAGGTATATATGTGTTGAAAATCAGGTGGAACGATGAAGTTTATTACCAACGGGTGGTGAAATAAAAAGGACCCCACATATCCAAATTACCTAAAAGAATACACTTACAAAAGAAGAGGGGTTTCCCTCTTTTTTTGTAAGAATACTAAGGGAAATCAATCGGTTACAGGGGGGAAGGGAGAAACACGCAATCTTACGAGTAGAATCACGTTTATATTGTGGTGATCAGTTGTTAATTTCGTGTTGGAACAACGTACTCTAAATCCATACCGATGAAAAGAATTCTACCCATCATTCTTTTGATGCTGGGTGCATACCTCTACCCCACCACCGCTTTTTCCCAGTTATTCGGGAAGAGTTTTGTGAACATCACGAAGGGAACCGTGGGGGGAACTTATGAACCCGGGGACATCCTCGAAATACGCGCCACAGTGGCTGTGGGAAACAATCTTCGTCTTTCCCAATTCCGTTTCGTTGATACCATCGCCACCAATGCCACTTACATCACGGGCAGCCTGAAAATTGTAACCAACGAAGGACTGGTTTTCAGAAGCTATACAGATGCTTCAGCAGATGATGCGGCTATGTATGACGCAGCAACGCGAACGTTGCGCATCAACATGGGCAGCAGCGGAAACGGCGTGATGGGAGGAACCTGCAGCACTACCAACCCCGCAACAACAACAGGAGGAGGCACCATTCAATACAATGGCAGGCCTTCATTCTTTGGAAGCACCTGCATCATGTCGGCCTCCTACCGTATCCAGATTAATCCCGCTCTTGCCCTTGGTTCAACGCTTTCATTGAATGGCGGCGGATTTTATTACAGGGTGGGCACTTCAGGCACCAATTATCAGAACAATATTTTTAAAGCGTATAATATCGCGCTCTCCTCCAACATCGGACTATGCTCCAATTCCGTAGGCGCCAACGCGGTATTGGACGACAATGGCAGCTTCGGCTCCGGGAATACCCAGAACAGAAGCTATGACGCCATCGTGGTAGGTTATCCCCGCCTCAATGTAGGTGCCAACTCTCCAAATGACGGGAATTACGCCGTCGTAAACAACCTCAGTCCAACCGGCTCCACCAATGTAAACGCCGCCAATCCCGGCTCCGACAGGGTATTTACGATATGGGACATCACCGGCGACCATACCGGTGCCTCCGACCTGGCCGCGGGTAACGCACCCGTAGCACCCGGAACAACAGGTGGTTACTTTGTAGTGGTGAATGCGAGTTACGCCAATGGAGAAGCGTTCCAGCAACCCGTTTCAGGACTTTGCGGAGAAACTTATTATGAATTCTCCGCCTGGTTCAAAAACGTATGCTCCCTCTGCGCCTGCGATACCATGGGGCGCGGCTCCCAAGACGCAAACTTCAACGGTGCCGATCCATCCGGGGTTAACCCCAACCTCACCTTCGAGGTGGATGGGACTGCGTATTATTCCACTGGAAACATAGCCTACTCAGGCAACTGGGTAAAGAAAGGATTTATCTTCAAAACCAATCCCGGACAAACCTCTTTCACCATCACCATCCGCAACAATGCACCAGGTGGCGGCGGCAACGATTGGGCAATAGACGACATCACATTCGGAACCTGCTCGCCTGAACTGAATTTTAATCCCTCTCCAATTGCGGCTGTTTGCGCTGATGCACAGGCCGTGGAACTAAAGGCGATCGTAAGTTCCTACTTCGACAACTACCGGTTCTGGCGCTGGGAAAGGAGTACCGATGGCGGTTCCAACTGGAGCAATACAGGTGAACAGGGCGAATCAACCCCGGTGAACGACGGCACCAACCATACCTACCAGGTGGATTACCCCGCTTTCATTGCCAGTGCAGCTGACGATGGTCATCTTTACAGGCTGCGTATCGCTACTTCAACCACCAATCTTAACAACAGTTGCTCCTTTGCCGACGGCACCAATATTCTTACGCTCCAGGTGAACGATTGTACCATCCTTCCCATAGAAATCAGGAATTTCACTGCGCAGTTGCGTCAGCAAAAAGCCATGCTCAACTGGCAGGCACTGAACGCCTCACCCGGCACCCTCCTGGTAGTGGAGAAGAGTACCAACAACCGCAATTTCCGCGACATGGCCATCATACAGGCAGGTACGCAAACCGCTTTCCAATGGAGCGATCCGGAACTGATAACAGGTGCTACTTACTACCGGATACGCATAGTTGAAAATAATGTAAAAGCATACTCCGGCACCGCCATGGTGAACAAGCCAAACGGAAGTGATTTTATTATCAGAGGTGTTCAGAACCCATTCAACGCATCGCTGGAAATGGAACTGGCCGCGCAACGTTCCGGAAAACTGCAACTATCCCTCACGGACTTGCAGGGAAGGGTGGTGAAACAGCAACAGCAGCAACTGTCAGCAGGTGTACAAAGAGTTTCTTTCCACCAACTGGACCAGATGCCAAAAGGCATGTATGTGCTGAAAATACAATGGAACGATGAAGTTTTTTACCAAAGGGTAGTGAAGTAAAACTTATAGGGTTCGTTACCTGCACAGGTAGCGAACCTGGTTTTTCCCACTATAAATGCCAAACAGGAATAATTCATCATTATCCACGACGTAACTGGAAACACGCCCCTCACTGTCAAACTTATAATTATAAAAAGTGGTGGTGGTGGTTTCGTCAACGGATCCGGTAAAAATATCGTAAGTAGTGACTTTAATCGTTTTTACCGCATGCGTTGATTTTGCCCCGAAATTAAACGCAAGATCAAATAGGGCATCCTGGTCCGCATGCAGGTAAAGAAAATTTTTCACGGGAAGGTCGGTGTAATAGGTATATTCTACTTGATAAACGTCGATAGCCCCCATCATTGGGATATTTACGGAAGCCCTTGCCGACTTCAGGTCACCGGATTCCCAGTTGTACGCTATTTTCAATAATTCCTGCCCTGCCTCATTGTGCACTTTACTGATCACCTGTCCGGCAGCATTATAACTGTATTGCAACAATGGATCGAAAGGTAAAATTGAATTGTCCGCTTTGAAGAAAGAAGTCTTTACCCTGTTATTGTTAGTGGGATCAAGCACATAATATTCATCTGTATTGATTTTTACAGTATCCCCTTTTCTAAGAAACGCATAGTTGCTGATAAAAGTATTATTCGTGCTGTCGTAGTCCGTCAGGCCCGATACCCTGTTATCCGCTCCAACGGTTATCCCTATATAGCCTAATGATTGATTCGCAACGGTGTCTATTTGCGAGATGCGATCAATACGGCAGGTTTCTTCTTCTATGATGCCGTCTTCTTCGGAAAGCTCCTTCTGGCAGGAAGCGAACAGCAAAGCAGGTACCAGCCATTTTAACTGTTTCATGAGGCTTAGTTTTGATTGATGGGCCGGGCGGAACCGTCCCGCAACAGGTGTAGAAAATGTATTATAAATGTACACCTATTGCTTCAAAACTCATGCCTGTTCTCCGGCAGCTACTTCAGCGGGCGAATCGGAGGGTAATTCTTCTTTCTTTTTGAGGAATTTTTTCTGGAAAACGATAATAGCAATCACACCAATGGAGATGGAAGCATCGGCCAGGTTGAATACCGGGCGGAAGAACTCGAATTCTTCTCCACCCCAAACCGGTACCCAGGAAGGGAAGTGCGCGTCGCGGATGATGGGGAAGTAGAACATGTCCACCACTTTGCCATGCAGGAAGCCCGCGTATCCTTTAGCCGGGAACATTTGCGCGAGGTTACGGGTATACGGATCACTGTTTTCGAAGATCATGCCGTAGAACATGCTGTCTATAAGGTTGCCCAACGCGCCCGCAAAGATGAGCGCGGCGCATACGATGAAGCCGGTATGGTATTTTTCTTTGATGATGCGGCGGATGTAGTACACCCCGAATCCTACGGCCACAAGACGGAACAACGTGAGCGCTATTTTGCCGAATCCACCTTCTCCGAGTTGCCAGCCCCAGGCCATGCCTTCGTTTTCAATAAAATGCAGCCTGAACCATTCTCCGATCACTTTCCGCTCTTCCCACATATAGAAGCTGGTCTTCACCCATATTTTCAAAGCCTGGTCCGCAATAACGATCAACAAGATCAGCAAAAAAACCTGTTTTCCTTTCACGTTTAAAAATTGTTGGTCAAAAGTAAAGAATTTTGCCTGCTACTCTTCAAAATACACCCGCTTCACCCGTTGGGAAACGCCGGTAAGTATTTCATAAGGAATGGTGCCCGCCCATTTCGCCACCTGCTCCACCGGTAATTCGGGACCAAATACCACCACGTTTCCACCTTCTTTTACGCCGGGAATGCCGGTCACATCAATCATGGTCATGTCCATGCAAACGGAGCCAATCGTGGGCGCAAGGTGTCCGTTCACCCACATTTTCCCGGTTCCGTTACCCAGTCGCCGGGGATAACCATCGGCATAACCGATGCGCACAGTGGCGATGGTGCTTTCCCGCTCAATCTGGCCCCTCCTTCCGTAACTCACCGTATCGCCGGGATGTAATTTCTTCAGTTGCGCGATGGTGGAACGAAGGGTGCTCACGGCCTGGAGCGGAAGCGATACATCTTCCGTAGTATTGATGCCATACAATCCAATGCCCAACCGTACCATATCCAATTGTAATTCCGGGTGGCGCGCGATGCCCGCGGTATTCGAAATATGTTTCAGGAACGGATATGGAATCAGTCTATCCAACTCAGCCACGGCTCCGTTGAACAGCGCGGCCTGTGTGGTGGTAAAGGCATCCTGTTGCGGATCCTCACTTGCCACGAGGTGGGAGAACACGGCTTTCACCCGGAATACGCCCGATTGCCTTATCCGTTCGCCCAGTTGTTTCACTTCATTCAATGCGAAACCCAGCCTGTTCATACCCGTTTCCAGTTCAAGGTGCACGGGATAATCCACCACACCCTGCCGCCGCATGAATTGTTCGAGTTCCTCCAGCAATTGAAAACTGTAGATATCGGGTTCCAGGTCATATTGAAGGATCGATTCAAAAGTGGCCGGTTCGGGATTCATCACCATAATGGGCATGGTAATACCGCCCTTTCTCAGTTCTACGCCTTCATCGGCATAAGCCACGGTAAGGTAATCGACCTGGTGGAACTGGAGGTGCGCGGCTATTTCCACGCTGCCGCTGCCATAGGAGAAGGCTTTCACCATGGCCATCAGCTTTGTGGTGGGCGCGATCAGGCTTTTGTAAGCACGAAGGTTCTGCGCCAGCGAAGAAAGATTTATTTCCAATACTGTCTGGTGCACTTTCTGTTCCAGCAACTGGCTGATCTGCTCAAAACCGAAGCTGCGCGCACCTTTCAGCAGGATGGCCTGGTTCCGGAAGGCTTCCGGCCGGAAATCATTTTTAAAAGCAGCTGTATCGTTGTAGAAGATGGTTTCGAGGGAAGGATCAATTGAAAAAGCAGTTTTGTGCTTTGCTATTTCCTGCCCGATACCGATGAAGCGCTTCACTTTATGCTGGAGCAATTCCTTCGCCACGGCTTCATACACCCGTTGCGGGTCAAGCCCGTGCTGCGGAATATCGGACAGAATAACGGTCTTTATTTCGTGTTGCCGTTGCTGTGAGAGGAACTCCAGCGCGATGCGGAGCGAACCGAGGTCAGCGCTGTAACTGTCGTTGATGATGGCGCTCTGTAAAATACCTTTCTTCAGTTCCAGCCGCATGGCCACGGTACTTAGTGAAAGAAACGCGGGCAGCAACTCGGCCACGGGTATTTTCAGTAACAACAAGGCGCACCAGCAGGAAAGCGCGTTCTCTAAGGAGGCATTATCAGTGAAAGGCAATACCAGCTTTTGTTCTATGCCTTCGTGCAACGCCCTCAGTTCCGTTATGCCCTGTTCCGTCCGCTGCTCCAGTAACCGGAGATTGGCGCCGTTATTCCGCCCCCAGGTAAAGGGCATTCCATTCAGTTTACCTTCCCCCTTCAACTTTATAGCGGCTTCGTTCACCCGAACATCATCACTGTTGTAAATAAAATGTGCCGTATTACTGAATAGTAAAAGTTTCTCCCTGATCTTTTCAGAAATTCCGGGGAAACCTTCATCATGCGCCTCCCCGATATGGGTGAGGATGCCGATATCCGGGGCGATCATCTTTTCAAGCCTGTGCATCTCTCCTTCCGTGGAAATACCGGCCTCAAAAATACCCAGTTCATGATCGGGGCCCATCTGCCATAGGCTCAATGGTACACCAATCTGGGAGTTGTAACTTCTCGGACTTCTCACAATATGAAAGCGGTGCTCCAGCAACTGGTTCAGCCATTCCTTCACAATGGTTTTCCCATTGCTTCCCGTAATGCCGATAACAGGATAAGTGAATTGTTGCCGGTGGTGCGCCGCCAGCAGTTGCAGGGCACGGAGGGTGTCCTTTACCAAGACGAAAGCCGCTTCAGGAAAGGTTTCCATTTCAACCGGATCGCTGACCACAAAACAACGGACGCCCTTCGCGTACAGTTCCGCCACAAATACACGGCCGTTTCTTTTCTCCCCCTTCAGGGCGAAAAAAACCGTTTGTGCCGGGAAAACAAGTTTGCGGCTATCCGTTAACAGATAGGCTACCGGGATGGCTGCTCCTTCGCGAAGCAGTGTTCCTTCCACAATCCTGGCCAGCTGGGAAGGCGTATACATGATCAGGAGGGAATTTCCCTTTTATTCTTCCACATCGACAGGAAAATAGAGCCTGCAATACATACCACGATCACCGAGAGGGATATGGCGATATGAATGTGAATATGGAAGAAAGTAACCAGCATTTTGATACCGATGAATACCAGCACAATAGCGATGCCCTGCTGGAGGTAGGTGAATTTATCCACGGCGCCACGCAACAGGAAGAACAACGAACGCAGCCCCAGTACCGCGAATATATTAGAAGTATATACCACCAGCGGGTTGCTGGAAATGGCGAACACCGCGGGAATACTGTCGAGCGCGAAAATGATATCGGTGGTGGCGAGCATGGCGATCACCACGAACATACTGGTATAGAACCTTTTCCCGTCGCGGATCACGGAGAGTTTACCGTCGCCGTCTTCAGGAATCAGGGGAAGAATTCTTTTCAGGAATTTATAGACTTTGTTGCTTTCGATGTCTACCTCATCTTCATTGTGCGCACCGAACATCTTGATACCGGTATACACCAGGAAGGCGCCGAAGATGTACAGCAGCCATTCAAAACGCGTCACCAGTTCAATGCCCACGGTGATGAAGATGATGCGGAACACGATGGCCATAAGGATACCGATGAGCAATACGCGGGGGTAGAACTTCTCTTTGATGTTGAAATACCCGAAAATGAGGATGAACACGAATATATTGTCGATACTCAGCGACCATTCCATCAGGTAGGCGCTGATGTATTCGAGGGCCACGGTTTTTCCTTCCTCGTACCAAACGAATCCGCCGAAAGCGAATGCGAGTCCCACCCAGAAGCAGGTTTGCACCAGCGCTTTTTTGATTGACATGGTGGCGTTCTTTTTGGAAAGAAGCCCCAGATCCAATACCAGTGCTACAACCAATACAATTCCAAATACAAGGTAAGTGATCTGCTCGTGGGTCATGATGCGTTTATATGAAGCTCAAAAATAGGTTAATTGTATTTCTTTTTCCTACGCCACTGGAAAACGGCGATCAGTGCAATCATCAGGGCTACGGGAAGAGCGATGTTGAACAATTGCCAGTAAGTCCTTTCCTGTTCCGCTTTTTTCGCGTCGATAAGGCGGAGGGTGAAGTCTTTGGAGCGTGTTTCCAGGATGCCGGAATGGCTTACCAGGTATTCCATCATATTCTGGAAGAATTCTTTGTTGGCGAACGGGTACCGGGTATAAGGATTCACGCCCATCGGCAACGGACCTTCCTGGTTGTTCACATGGTTCAGGAAAATATCACCGTCGGAAAGCACCACTAAGGTAGCACCGGGAGCGGCCATATTCCTGAACGGCCTGTTCATGGCTTTCAGCGAATCGGCCGTTGCTTTGGGCAGCCTGTTGGCAAACATGGAGGGGAACGCGCCTTCAGCGAGCACACCTACAGGAATATCGGGCTTGATGAAGGTGGCCAGATCGGCTTCCGTTTTTACACTGTTCAGGGAAACGATCGCCGGCGTTTGTAAGGCACGCGCGTTTTTAGATGTGGTAAGCAGCATTGTTTTAGAAACTCCCGGCGCCGTAACGGTATCAATAGAACTCGGGAAATACGACAGTACTTTATCCAGGTTCTTCGATATGGGGTGTTGCGTGCCGTTCAGCTGAACAAAATAGGGAAACGGAATCAGCTCCATTTGTGGCTTTCCGCCTACCACGCCTACCACCAAAGGCACTTTATCGCTCTGGATATCCTGTACAAGATCGGGGTTGATGCGGATGCCATATTTAAAAAGCTGGTCCTGCAGGTTGAGCCCCCGGTCAAAAGCGATAAAATCGCTTTGTGCGCGTTGCAGGCTATCGAATTCCGCATTCAACGGATCCAGCGCCATCACTACCTTTCCGCCACCCATCAGGTACTGGTCGATCTTGAGTTTTTCGGATTCTGTGAAAGCGACTGTGGGTTTAACGATCAGCAATACGCCCACTTCATCGGGAATATAAGCTGTGGTATTGAGGTCGATTTTCTGCGGATAATAATTGTTCAGTAATACATTGGTAAGGTCCTCTACGCGGGCATCCTCAATTTCACCATTACCCGTAGCATAGGCGACGATGGGTACACTGTCGCGCAACACTTTTTCGATGGCACCCGCGAATTTATATTCCAGCAGGGCCTCGGCGCTGTTTAAGGTATTCAATCCTTCGTTGGAACTCAGCCCCTGCAACAGGTCAACGGGATAAACGCGGTCTTGGTAAGAAACCAATGCGCCTGGATAAACCAGCCGTTGATCGGAGCCTTCTCCTTCTTTCGCCTGAGCCTTTACATTCAGTGGGTTCAGGCCCATCATACGGAGGGAATCGAGGAAAGCCGCTTTTGCATCGGCCTCTAGCCCTTCTCCGGGTTGTATGAATCTGAAACTGAAATTGCCGCGTCCGTATTCCTTGAAGGAACGGAGCATATCTTCAGCGCTATTGGCCAGTTTTCTAAAGCCTGCGGGAAATTCTCCTTTCAAAAAAACAGTTATGGTAACCGGTGCGGGCAGTTCCATCAGCATGCGTTTGGTGGGCTTGCTGAGGGTATACCTTTGCTCTGCGGTAAGGTCCAATCTGGCGGGAAAGAAAGATACTATATAGTTGATACCTGCCAATACAACTATCAGCAGCAATATGCCAAAACGTGAACTGATTAATTTCTTCATGGGAGCCTTAGCGTTTTTGAAGATTGCGGTAAGTAATGCAGCCGGCAAGCAAGATCACCGATGCGAAGTATACGATATCCCTGATGTCCACCACGCCCCTGCTGATGCTGTTGTAATGAAAGTCGATACCGAGCAGTTCAATATAATAATCGGCGGTTCCGGCAAGGCCTGGAACGCGGCTCAGCGCGTTGAAACCGCTGTACAAAATGAAGCACGCGAACACACTGATGAGGAACGCGGCCACCGCATTGGATGTAAAACTGCTGCAGGCCACACCAATGGCTGTAAATACCGCGGCAAGCAGGAACAACCCTATATACGCACCAATTGTGGCGCCCATATCCAGTCCCCCGGTCTCCGAAAGTTGCTCCACGGAATACATATATATGAGTGTGGGTAGCAACGCTATGGTAACGATCAACAGGCAACCGAGGTATTTCCCCGCGATAAGCCTGGAAAAGCCGATGGGCCTGGTTTGCAGGATTTCAAAGGTGCCCGATTTGAATTCTTCTGAAAAACTGCGCATGGTTATGGCCGGTATCAGGAAAAGTAATATCCATGGCGCAAGGTCAAAAAATGGCTGTAAACTGGCGTAACCATAATCAGGGATATTGGTATCGGGGAAAACAAAAAGGAAGAGGCCGGTCAGCAACAGGAAACCCGCCACGGCAATGAATCCCGTGAGACTGCTGAAGAACTGGCTGCATTCTTTTTTACAAATGGACCACATAAGGGTGGGTGTTTTAAACGTGCGTTTTACCGTGAAAGAACGGGCAATAATACGACTTAAAACGGTTCCGCACCTCCATGCCCACCCGTAATTTTGTGTTGTTGCGGAATGACCCGCAGCGGTAAAAAATGAAGTATGAGGAGAGGGATCTTGGTGAGTTGTATGCTCATTTTATCGTTACAGGCCGTTTCGCAGCGCGCGTACAGGTGGGTGGCCCCGGATGGGGGATGGGCCGTTCCCGGGAATTGGCTTCCCGAGCGAACGGCCCCCCATACCGGGGATACATTGGTGTTTGGAGATACAGCCTATATAAATACCTTTCCAGGTACCGATACGGTTTCAGTGGTCAGGATAGAGACAGGCGCGGTTGTGCAATGGACCACCGCATCCACTTTTAAACTGGTGGTAGCCTCCGGAATGCTGGAGCTGGAACCAGGCTCGGAGCTTCAACTTTCCGGCAGCGGCGGGGTGGAAATACATATTGCAGGGGAAGGCAGCGCGCAAATCAATGGCGCAATCAACTGCACATCGGGACCACATAGGTTATTGTCAGTTGATGGGGGGAAGATATATTTTGAAGCGGGCGCAGTGTTCAGGGCAGGAACGGGGTTCACGGGCAATCCCTTTGGAACAAGCGCCCTAAACAGTGTTGTATTCAGAGCCGATGCCACCTATATCAGCATAGCCGGCGCGAACCCGTTTGGTGCGGCGGCGCCCAATACTGTGCTGCTGTTTGAACCCGGCTCCGTTTACAGGCACCAACGCGCCACCGCTCCGCAACTGAGCGGCCGGTCCTTCGGGTATTTCGAAGTGGCCGCGGCCGCATCCTACAACCTCTCCCTCCCGCAGGATGTGGTGATCCATAACGACCTGATCGTGGCGGAAGGACAATTTCTTTTCCGGCCATCAGGAGGAACAGGGAACCTATTGTTGTACGGTAATATCATTCAAAACGCCAGCGGGCCTGTTCAGCTGGGGCAGGAGCAATGGACGGGGGAAGTGCGCCTTGGGGGACCTCATGCACACCAGGTATCGGGAAATAATATAGCGTCATTGTCCATTCATCATTTGGCGCTGAAAGGTGGCGACCTCCTTTTGAAGAAAGAAATTTCGGTTACCGGGAGACTGGTTTTTGAACAGGGGATCGTGTATTCATCCGATACGGCAATGCTGATTTTAGAGCAAAAGGCCACAACCAGTTCTGTTGGCTCCGTTTACTCCAACCTGAACGCCCCTTTCTCCGGAACGAATAACAGTTATATTAACGGCCCGGTGTTGAGAAGAAGTCTTGAACCAGATTCGGTTTATGTTTTTCCAACGGGTGGTTTGGGTTACGCAAGACCCATTCTCCTATCAGGTTCTTCAGGCGATGTCACGGTAAGTTACAAAGGAGCGGCTCCGCCACTTTCAGCAGCCATACAACCCGAAAGCGGTCTGGCGCACATCAGCGGAACGGAGCATTGGGAAATAACGGGACTTACGGGAAACGCACACCTGGAGGTAAGTTTCCTCCAACCGGTGAGCGGTGGCATTGCGGATGTGCAACACCTTCGGGTAGCGGTTTTAAAGGATGAGCAATGGTCCATGTTGCCACATGTTGCAGTTACAGGATTCCCGGGCAGCAACGGAGCGGTGAGCGCCAATGTAAGTAGCGGAACCCTTTTTACCCTGGCCAGCACCCACCCAGCTTCCACCCTACCTGTGAACACGGGTCGGATAGCATGGAAAAAAAGTGACAATGAATTTCATCTCCACCTGGAATCTTCTGACAAAGAGGAAGTTGTCCGCTTTCAATGGTATTCATCCTATAACGGCATTCAGTGGAATACGTGGGGAAGGCCGTTGCGAGAATCCGCTTTTTCCTGTGCGGCTTCGGGACCGCCCGGTAATTTCCCAGATCCGCAGTATAAGCTCATCCGCTACCTCACAAACGGAGACAGTTCCATTCACCGCACCACTGTTCCGTTTGCACCGGAACCCCAACTAATACTTTACCCCAACCCCGCTTGTGAAAAAATTTTTATTTTTTTTAAGGGTTCAAGCAGCAAATCAAAAATTGATATTGTCTCTATTACCGGTACAATTGTACAAATGGTGGAAATGAGGGGTGAAAAAGCCGAGATTGAGATCAGCCACCTACCTAAAGGAATGTATTTTTTACATCTGAGAAATAAGAACAAAGACCGTATCCTCCCTTTCCTGAAGCAATAAAATATTGCACCAAAACCAACTGCAGAAAGTCCCGCCACCGGCGGGATTTTCATTTTGCGACTGTTCCCGATACTATTGACCACTATTCACCGCGTAGCCGCGAGCAAATTCATCCATAAAGTAATTGGAAAAATACCCTTGTTTGTTGCGATGCTCTTTTAGCCTACCCTTTCAACGACACCTCCATTTTCGCCGCCTTCCGGGCCGGGATCCATGCCGCAAGTACGGCAATGGTAAAAATAGTGAGCACCACCAGCAGGAAATCACCAGGGATCATCTTAACCGGGTAATAGTCAATGATAAAACTCCCTCCCTCCAACGGAATGAGTTTGAATTGGATTTGTGCCCAGCACAGGGCGATGGCCAGCACCGAGCCTATCAGCGTACCCACGCCAGCCAGCAGGATACCTTCAGAGAGAAAAATCTTCCTGATGTATCCGTCGTGCGCACCCAATGCTTTCAGTACATGGATGTCTTTTTGCTTTTCCAGCACCAGCATCATCAGGGCGCCTACTATGTTGAATGCGGCGATGATCATGATCAGGGTGAGAATGCCATAGATCACCCATTTTTCCAGCTGCATGATGGAAAACAAAGATTGGTTCTGTTCAAAACGGGTCTGAACTTTATAATTGTCCCCCAGCAAAGTGGAAAGGGCTTTTTTGACCTTGTCTTCTACGCCGGGTTCCGTGATCTTTATTTCCAGGGCGGTGTACTGGTTTTCGGAAAGTCCCATCATCCTCCGCACGAAATCCAGGTTGGTGAGTACATATTTGTTGTCAAAATCCTGCTGGATCAGAAAGGCGCCCGAGGTATTGGCATACCCGGGTAACGGGAGGTCCATCGGGTTGTACGTATTGCTTTTGGTACGACGCACCATATACACCGTGAGCGGGTTCATATTGCGGTCCGCGTTCACGGCAAGCGAGTTTTCGATTCCCGCGCCCAGTACCAGTCCTGGCGCGTCAGCGGTACCGGTATTAAATTTACCATTGAACATTTTCCCGGCCACGCCGGTAACATCCTGGTAAGCCTCGTCCACTCCTTTCATGGAAACGAATTGCTGGTAATCGCCGTTTTGCACCAGCGCCTTTTCCTCTGCAATACGGGTGTAATGGGCCACCCCCGGCACTTTTTGAATGGCTGAAAGTTGATTGGGTGTAAACTCAACCACCTTACCGGAGACGGCACTAACTTTAATATCCGTGTAAAACGAGGCGTAGAGCGATTTCACCAGGTCCTCGAACCCGTTAAAAGCGCTCAATATTATAATAAGCGCCGCGGCGCCCACCGCGATAGCGGTAACGCAGACCCACGCGATCACGTTGATGGCCTGTGTGCTTTTACGGGCCCGGAAATAACGCCATGCGAAGGTGAAGTACATTAAGCTTCGGGATTGGTATTGTCAGATGAACCGAATTGCTTTCTTTCTTCATCGATCTTCCGGAAAATAGCATCAATCTTGTCCACGTGCTCTAACGTATCATCAAGGTAATAAGTAAGTTCTGGCATACTCCGGAGCTGGTGGCGTACGCGTTGTGAAAGTTCTTTTTTGATTTCCCAGGCACGTTCTTCCAGTTTCTTCATATAAGCCGCCGGGTCGTTCACCTTGAACAGGCTAAGGTACACACGCACCTGGAAAAGGTCGGGCGTCACTTTTACGGAGGAGATGGACACCATTCCGCCTTCATACATATTCAATCCCAATCTTCTGAAAATATCGTTCAGTTCCTCCATGAGGAGGCCGGCTACCTGCTTTTGTCGTTTCGATTCCTGCTGCATATTCTTCCTATTTTACTTTACTGTAAATGTATTTCTTATAAAACCGCTGGACGACCCAGCCGATGCGTCTTAAAATACCAACTCTTTTTTTCCGTTGTAATGAGGACCTGAAAACACCATTATGACTCCCCTGTTCAACAACTGTGGGAAAGCACCAGAAAATATTCAT
The DNA here is from genome assembly GCF_023721715.1 of Parasegetibacter sp. NRK P23. NCBI lineage: Bacteria > Pseudomonadati > Bacteroidota > Chitinophagia > Chitinophagales > Chitinophagaceae > Parasegetibacter > Parasegetibacter sp. NRK P23. The sequence continues at coordinate 117,650 of NZ_JAMDLG010000007.1, read as the reverse complement.
TTCTGGCGAAGCCTCGAATACCTTATTCAGCCATAAGTCATTCGGAACATCCATTTTATGTTTATTCGTCCATTCAACCATTATCCGTGCAGCCTCATAGGAAAGCAGGTAAGCACCTCCACCTCGGGTTTTTTCTGCCCTATACAACAATTGTCCCTTCCGTTTCTTTCCCGCAGGAAGGTATTCCAAACCAGTATTCTCAAAAGATATATACAAGTTCGAATGATCGATATCGGTCCTTTCCCTTGCTTCCAATACTGAACGGTTAAAAACTTCGTTAAAGCTGACATCCATGATGGCATCGTCTTCCATAACAAGGGTGTATGGAATTTCCTCTTCTACAATCTTTCTCCAGATCAACAAGTGCTTTAATGCACAGGATGTAACGGGACTGCTTTTCTTCATTTCCCCTTTAAAATCCCGTTCAAGTATCTCCTGAGTAATATCCTCCATATCACCATCCAGCATAAATTCAAAAGGTATTGCCCTTTCAGCCAGCTGTTTTTCCATAAACGCCCGGCGGTTTTCATATCCCTTCTTAACATGCGCAACAAAGACCCTGTCAACCAATATCCCTTTCATTCTGATCCTATTATTCTCCCAAAAATCGGAAATTAATCCGGCACTGCCTTTTTATATTGATCCGACATTAAATATAAAGGGCTGCCAATTTCCCATTACAAACGATAATTAACCCTAGCTTTGCCAAAGTTCAGCAAAATTGACCGAAGGAATGAAAGTACTAAAACGTTTAATCCCCTACATAAAACCGATTCACCATTTTTTACCGGAATACCTTATATATATCACTTTTGGTATTTTATTCGGACTGCTGAATTTCTCCTTACTGATCCCGGTGCTGAACGTCCTTTTTAAAATTACAGAAGCCACTGTGGTGGAAACTGAACCCGTTTTCAGTCTTTCTATCACTTATTTTATAGACCTGTTTAATTATCATTTCAACAGGCTGGTGGTGGAAAAAGGTGAAATGTATGCATTAGGGTTTGTGTGCGGACTTATTTTCCTGAGTACGGTGTTGTCGAATTTCTTTAAATACATGTCTTCAAGGGTATTGATGCGGCTCCGGTTCCGAGTAATGGAAAAAATCCGCAATGATCTTTTCTACAAAATGAGCGGGCAGTCGCTTCGCTTTTTCAACAACCACCGCAAAAGCGATCTGCTGAACGTAATCACCAACGAAGTGCAGGAAATTGAACTTTCGCTGATTACTTCTTTACAAGTCTGGCTCCGCGATCCGTTTATCATGATCGGCTATTTTATCGGACTGCTGTATATCTCGCCCAAACTCACCTTATTCACGATTGTATTTTTCCCCGTTTCCGGAATCCTGATTTCTGTTATTACGAAGCGGCTTAAAAAATTCAGTTTCTTCAGCCAGGAATTGCTGGCCCGTATCCTTGGTTTTGTGGATGAGCACCTTTCAGGTATACGGGTTGTACAGTCTTTTGTTTCGGAGCAATACGCCAGGAGTCGCTTTGCGGACATCAACCGCTCTTTTTCGCAGAACAGTAAAAAGATGTACCGGGTACGCGAACTTGCTTCTCCCACCTCAGAAACCCTGGGCGTTATTGTAGTGCTGGTGCTGGTGCTTTACGGCGGAAGTTTGCTTATCCCGGGTGACACAGCCCTTACCGGCTCCATGTTCATCTCCTACCTCGCCATGTACACACAGATACTGCCTCCTTTGAAAAACCTTTCCAATACAACCACATCGGTTCAAAGAGGGATCGTAGCAGCAGAAAAAATTTTCGAGACCATTGACGCTCCCGTCGACATACAGGAAAAAGCAACAGCTATTGAAGCACCTCCATTTGCATCATCCATAGAACTCCGGAACGTGACTTTCCGTTATGAAAACAAAGCGGTGCTTTCGAACATCAATCTCGTGATTCCTAAAGGAAAAACGATTGCCCTAGTGGGTGAAAGCGGATCGGGAAAATCTACACTTGCCGATCTTGTTCCAAGGTTCTATGATCCTTCTGAAGGCGCTATTCTGCTGGATGGCCGCGACCTCAGAGACCTTTCCCTGGAAAGCCTGCGGAAGCAGATCGCCATCGTTTCCCAGGAAGCCGTACTTTTCCACGATACTATCTTTTCCAATATAGCCTTCGCCCAACCCGATGCCACGAAGGAAGATGTGGTTGCTGCCAGTAAAGTTGCCAATGCCCACCAATTCATTGAACAGTCCGAAAACGGCTACGACACCGTCATCGGCGACCGCGGCATGAAACTCAGTGGCGGTCAGCGTCAGCGGCTTACCATCGCCCGCGCTATTTTCAAAGACGCGCCCATCCTTATTTTAGATGAAGCCACTTCCGCCCTCGATACAGAAAGCGAGCGCCTGGTGCAACAAGCCATCAACGAACTGATGAAGAACCGTACCAGTCTTGTGATCGCGCACAGACTTTCCACCATCCGTCATGCCGACGAAATCATCGTCATGCACAAAGGCGAAATCGTGGAGCGCGGAAACCATGAGGTACTAATCGAAAAGAACGGGTATTATAAAAGGTTGGTGGACTTGCAGGAAGTGAAGTAAGGATGCTGAATTTTGGATTAGGATGAATCCCGGCTTCATTATCTAACTGACAAAGCGAGGCTCATGGCCCACTCGCTTGTATTGCTTACTGCAATAGTTTTCGCCAACATTCAATTGGCAATAATAAATTCCGCACAAAAAAAATTGGATTTTGAATTTTTGAATTACGGCAACCCATAACTCAACATCCAAAATCCAATAGTCAAAATTACTTTTCTTATCCGTTCTTCACCAGTCCCAACTTCGCTTCCATGCTCAGTGTAGCATGGGGAACGGCTCTCAGGCGGGCCTTATCAATCAGTTTACCACTCACGCGGCATACGCCGTATGTTTTGTTTTCGATGCGCATCAGTGCTTTTTCGAGGTGATCGATGAACTGGATCTGGCGGCTGGCCATCTGGCTCAGTTGTTCGCGTTCCATACTCATGCTTCCGTCTTCCATGGTCATGTAACGGGCATCGTCGTTATCGCCGCCCATTTCATCTTTGCGGGTGATGAGTCCCTGGAGATAGGTCAGTTCCTTGCGGGCTGCATCCAGTTTTTTGCCGATCAGTTCACGGAACTCGTTCAGTTCAGCATCGCTGTAGCGCATGGTTGGACCAACAGGTTCATTTTGCGGCTGATCGAGCACTGATCTTGTGAATTCCGGCTCATATTTAACGGCTACATTGGTAGTTGTTTTGGGGATCACCACCTTGGTTGGCTTTGCCGGTTCAGCTTTTTTAGGCGCCGCCTTGGGTGCTGTATTTTCCGGTGTTGCTTTCTCTTCTGCTTTTTTCTTGGCCACAGACTCTGTTTTAATGGGTTTGATATCCTGTTTCCTTGGTGCGGGCGCCGGGGCTACTGCTTTGGCCGGGGCCTTGGGCGTAACTTTTGGAGCCGCTGCTTTTTTAGCGGGCGCGACCTTTGCGGGCGCGGCTTTCTTTGGGGCAACCACGGGTTTTGTAGCTTTTTTAGCCGTTGTTTTCGCGGGTGATTTGGCAGCAGCTTTCGCTGGAGTCGCTTTTGTTGCTTTCGCTGCGGGCTTTGGGGCGGGCTTGGCGGCGGCCTTTTTAGGGGCGGCTTTAGCCGGCGCAGATTTACCCGTTGCTTTAGCGGCCGGTTTTGCGGGGGCTGCTTTTTTCGCCGGCTTCTTGGCGGCGGACGCGGATTTGGTGGCCTTGGCTACAGGTTTCTTGGTTGCCATACTGTTATCCTTTTTTAGTAACTAACACTTTTAATGGTACATCGTTAACTTCAATTTCAATGCCATCGGTCAGATCCGGTTGAATTTCAAGCCCATCGGCGAGAATTTCGGCGGCGATGTAAGTGCCGAAGGAGCGTATGGCTTCGTTCAGACTATCATGGCCGGACACTGAAACAAGGATGCGGTCCGTTAGTTCATACCCGTTGTCTTTTCTGATCTTCTGAATTCTGTTCACCAGTTCGCGGGCATTGCCTTCGTCAACTAAATCAGGAGTAACGGTAACATCCAGGGCTACTGTCAGAGCGTCTTTGGTGGCCACCATCCAGCCGGGAATGTCCTCGCTGGTGATTTCCACTTCATTAATCTGTAATATTAAGGGTTCGCTATCAATTAACAAAGTATATTGTCCCTCTTTTTCGATTTTGGAGATGTCGTCCTGGGTCATCTCTCCAATGGCTGCTGATGCGGCTTTCATCCTGGCACCCAACTTCTTACCGAGGGCCACGAAATTGGGTTTGATCTTCTTTTTGATGAATCCGTCGGTTTCCGTGAGGTATTGGATTTCCTTCACGTTCACCTCGGACCTGATCAGGTCTTCGATCTTTTCGATCTGAACTTTCATGGCCGGGTTCAGCACCGGGATCAGTATTTTCTGCAACGGCTGCCTTACCTTAATGTTTACCTTTTTACGGAGGGAAAGCACCAGCGAACAGATGTTCTGGGCCAGTTCCATGCGCTCTTCCAGGTCGGGCTGAATGGCGCTTTCCAGGGGTGCCGGGTAAAGGGCGTGGTGGACCGATTCCGCATTTATCCTGCCGGAAACAGCATTCAGGTTTTTAAACAACCATTCAGAGAAGAAAGGCGACACGGGCGCGATGAGCAGGGAAATGGTTTCCAGGCACTCATACAGTGTTTGGTAAGCGGCGATTTTATCGTGTTCGTAATCGCCTTTCCAGAACCGGCGGCGGCATAAACGCACATACCAGTTGCTCAGGTGTTCGTCCACAAACTCCTCGATCAGCCTGCCTGCGGTGGTGGGCTCATAATCGTTGAACGCGGCGGCAACCTTTCCTTTCAATGTATTGAGGGAAGAAATGATCCACTGGTCGATCTCCGGCCTTTCGTTCAGCGGAATGTACGCTTCTTTAAAAGCGAATCCATCCACATTGGCATACAGGGCGAAGAATTGGTAAGTGTTGTACATGGTGCCGAAGAACTTCCGTTGCACCTCGCGTATTCCTTCAATGTCGAATTTCAGACTGTCCCACGGAGAAGCATTGGTGATGAGGTACCAACGGGTAGCATCAGCACCAAAAGTATCGATGGTTTCAAACGGGTTCACCACATTGCCGAGGCGCTTACTCATCTTGTTCCCGTTCTTATCCAGTACGAGGCCGTTGGATACTACGGTTTTATAAGCTACCCCGGGGTATTTTTCTTCCGGCGCTTCAATACCAGCTTTCTTCAATTCCTCCTGGATATCTTCTTTGATCAGCGATCCGATGGCGTGCAGGGTATAGAACCAGCCACGGGTCTGGTCCACGCCTTCCGCGATGAAATCGGCGGGATAGTTTTTTACGAAAACATCTTTGTTTTCGAAGGGGAAATGCCATTGCGCATAAGGCATGGCACCGGAATCGAACCATACGTCGATCAGGTCGGAGACACGTTTCATGGGCGCACCGGAAGAAGCTACCAGGACGATGTCATCCACATAAGGTTTGTGGAGGTCCAGTATGCCCTCATGCAGGTAATGCCTGTTCACATCGCCTCCTAAAACTTCATTCGCTTTCCTGATCTCAGCGTTAAGCTCTTCGATGGACCCGATACATTTTTGTTCGCCACCATCTTTAACTTCCACATAATTTCCATCCGCGTCCACTGTTTTCCAAACGGGCAACGGCGTTCCCCAGTAGCGGCTCCTGCTCAGGTTCCAGTCTACCATATTTTCCAGCCAGTTACCAAAGCGGCCCGTTCCTGTGCTGGCCGGTTTCCAGTTGATGGTTTTGTTGAGTTCCACCATCCGGTCTTTCAGTGCGGTGGTTTTGATGAACCACGCATCCAACGGGTAATACAGGATGGGTTTATCAGTTCTCCAGCAATGAGGGTAGCTGTGTTCGTATTTTTCTACTTTGAAAGCGCGGTTCTCCAGTTTCAGTTTCACGGAGATGTCCACGTTCACATCTACATAATCCTTTTCATCTTTATAATTCTTCACATACCGGTTGCTGAACTCACCGAGGCCATCCACGAATTTGCCTTCGCGGTCCACCATGGTAAGGATGCCGATATTGTATTTTTTGCCCACCTTATAGTCATCGGCACCGAAAGCGGGCGCGGTATGTACGATACCGGTACCGTCTTCAGTGGTCACGAAAGTATCGCAGAGTATGCGGAACGGATCGGCATCAGGAGTAATGGCGCGGATCACGTCCAGGGAATTCGCTTCGAAAGCCAGCAATTGCTCGTAGCGGCAGCCTTCGAGTTCCTTCCCTTTGAATTCGGTAATGATCTTCCAGGGAATGAGTTTGGTTTCTTTGGAATAACCATCGAAATCACCGTTCTCGCCTTCAGCTTTCAGGTATTTGCCCACGAGATTTTTCGCCAGCACCACATTAACCGGAAGATGTGTGTAGGGGTTGAAGGTTTGCACCAACACATAGTCGATATTCGGCCCAACCGTTAAGCCGAGGTTGGAAGGAAGTGTCCAGGGCGTGGTGGTCCAGGCCATGAAGAATACTTCGGCGCCGTGCACCGCATCGTGGAGGAATTTATTTTTTTCGTCCTGCACCGCACGGAACATCACGGTGGCGCTGGTATCTTTTACATCTTTATAGGTACCGGGCTGGTTGAGTTCGTGCGAACTGAGGCCGGTTCCCGCCGCGGGTGAATAAGGCTGAATGCTCACACTTTCGTAGAGCAGTCCGCGGTCGTACATTTTTTTAAGGAGCCACCATAGGCTTTCAATATAGTTGTTATCGAAGGTGATGTAGGGTTGCTGCAGATCGACCCAATAGCCCATTTTGGTGGTGAGGTCGTCCCACTTGTCTTTATACCGGAGTACTGTTTCGCGGCATTTCTGGTTGTATTCTTCTACGGAAATTTTCTTGCCGATGTCTTCCTTGGTGATCCCTAACTCTTTCTCCACCTGCAGTTCAACGGGAAGTCCATGTGTATCCCAGCCCCCTTTTCTTTTCACCTGAAACCCCTGCATGGTTTTGTAACGGCATACAAGGTCTTTCAGGGTGCGGGAGATCACGTGGTGGATACCGGGCATGCCGTTGGCGCTGGGAGGACCTTCGTAGAATACGAATGGCTCCGCGTCTTCCCGGATGGAAACCGATTTTTCAAAAGCTTTGCCGGCTTCCCATTCCGCCAGGACTTCCTTTTCGATAGCGGGAAGGTTCAATTGCTGAAATTCTTTGTATCTGGCTGACATATATCTTTATTCTGCTGAAAATTGGCTTAAAAATGGGTGCAAAGGTACGAAATTAATCAACCAGTGACACCGCTATAGCTGCGGCACAAGGTTTGTTAAATATTCCGTAACGGGCCATAAAACCGAATGGGCGATCGTTAGATGAATGGAAGGTTGAATTCGAGATTACTTAAGTAGATGCATGTATCCTTAGAAAAATCCTCCGGGTTTATCCACATTTTCGATTTTTGGCATAGTTTCTGAAACATAACACGCGTAAATCTGAAGTTCAAAAAAGTTTTTGGAATCGTGCAACGGAACATTCGGATAGATGGTCAAAAATGAACAAGAAAAGCTAACAAACACATTTCTAAATATTTCTACGGTTTAGGGTTTAGGGGTTAAAACAGGGGAGTAGTCTTACTCCCCTCCTTTTTTTATAAAACCACCTCATTTCTACCCAATCTCCCTATTTTGGCACCATTCTTGTTACTTATATTATCAGAAATAAAGTCCAACATTCTCTACAAAACAAATATCACAATACCCAATATCGCATTGATAGCCTTCCCTGAATGCAATGTCCTGACGAACGATCGATCTATGTAAGAAGCCGCCTTGTCCGGGCGGCTTTTGTTTTTTGTATACTTCTTACATACGAAGGAGTATCTCTTCCTTAACGCATATAGTTCACCCATAAATGCTGCAAGAAAAATCCCACCCTTGCGGGCGGGATATGTTTTCGACTGTTGGACTATTTTTCGTCGGCCCTCCGAAGAGTCGGCTTGCCTGCATTGACGGAGCAATAAAGTATTGTAAAGTTGCAGGCAAACGGGCCAGTCATGTTTACGTTATGCGGAAATCCTGTTTACGGTTTCGGGAAATTATACCGCCACGTCTTCCGCCAGCACCATTGTTTTCTCCCCCTCTGCAATTTCCTCCACCCATTCTTTCAGTGTATTTACCAGTGCGGGGTGCACATTCAAACAGGGAATCATCGTAAATTCCTCGCCACCGGCATGGAGAAAAATCTCCTTTCCTTCCTCCGCTATTTCCTCCAGGGTCTCCAGGCAATCGCTCACAAACGCCGGACAGGCCACCAACAGCTTTTTCACGCCTTCACCAGGCAATTGGGCCAGCTTTTCAGCCGTATAAGGTTTCAGCCATTCATCCCTGCCCAATCTTGACTGGAACGAGAACCCGTATTTTTCTGGCGGTATGCCCAGTTTTTCCGTCACCTTCCGGGTGGTGATAAAACATTGGTGGCGGTAACACTGGCTGTGGGCCAGGGAATCCACTTCACAGCAGTCTGGGGTTTTAAGACAGTGGTTGCCGGTAATGTCTCCTTTATATATATGTCTTTCCGGAACACCGTGGTAACTGAAAAGTATTTTATCATAGGGCTGCTGCAGGAAGGGTTTTATACTATCCGCCAGCGCATTCAGGTAGCGTTCCTCATCGTAGAACGGTTTTATCACCGTCAATTCGAAGGGATATTTCCGCTCTTTATGGACCTTTCTCGCGTAAGCCACGGCCGTTTCGTAACTGGACATGGCGTAGTGCGGATACAGTGGCACCAGCACCACTTCCTCCAGCCCGGGTACTTTCAACATCAGTTCATCATAAGCCTCGCGCGGACTGGGATTACCGTAGCGCATCGCGATCGTGACCTGGTCGGCCACTTCTTTCTGAAGCGCATCCCGGAGTTGTTCTGTGAGAACGATCAGCGGAGAACCGTTCTCCGTCCATACCGTAGCATAGGCTTTCGCCGATTTCGGCGCCCGGAACGGGGCGATGATCCCCTTCACCAGCAGCGTCCGTGCCAGCCAGGAATAATCGATCACCCGGGGATCCATCAGGAATTCCACGAGGTATTTCCGCACATCTTTTACTGAAGTGGAATCCGGCGAACCCAGATTCATTAAAACAATCCCTTTTTTCATACTGATTCCTGTTGAGCAGCTGTCCTTAATGCTGAATGATGCCACAAAATTACGTTTCCCGGTTCATCAGCCTTCCATTTCCCCTCATGCCGCCGATGAAAAAGCCCATACAACAGCGCAAATGTGCAATTGTTGCGTGTTTTTCAATTAATTATGACAGACGATTGACATTAAACCATCTCTTTTGAACAACACCAGCGGTAATTTTGCCGTATTGATTCAGAAAGAGCATTGCATGGGAGGAAGTAATAAAGAAATTTCACGCTTTTACGTTGCCGGCATCAACTATAAAAAAACTGATGCCGCCGTGCGGGGGCGTTTTGCCGTGAACGAGGAACAATACGAAAGGATCCTCTTCAAGGCCAAAACCATGGGTATCCGTGAGGTTTTTATTCTTTCCACCTGCAACCGTACCGAAATTTATGGCGTGGCCGAAAACATCGAAGACCTGGCCCAGTTGCTCTGCTCCGAAACCGCGGGCGACTACCAGCTTTTCACCCAACTCGCCTACCTCCGCACCGGAGAAGACGCCATCAACCATATTTTCCGCGTAGCCTCCGGCCTTGATTCCCAAATACTTGGCGACTACGAGATTGTAGGACAGCTTAAACTGGCGGCAAAGTTCGCCAAACAACACGGCTGCATCGGCACCTTTCTGGAAAGGCTCATCAACCAGGTATTACAGTCTTCCAAAGAAATCAAAAACCAAACGGCATTGAGTGGCGGAACCGTCTCTGTTTCTTTCGCCGCCGTACAATACATCCGTGAAAACATTCCTCAGGTAAAAGGCAAACGCATTCTTCTGCTGGGCATCGGTAAGATCGGGCGCAATACCTGCAAGAACCTCGTAGACTATCTTCCAGCCACCGATATCGTGCTGATGAACCGTTCTATCGAGAAAGCGCAGGCGCTGGCTGAAACCATGCAACTTTCCTGGGCCGCTTTCAGCGACCTGGACGCGGAAGTGGAGAAAGCGGACATCATTCTCGTAGCCACCAACGCGGAAACACCGGCCATTCTCCCCATCCACCTGAATGGCGTGGGAGAAAAAACAATTATCGACCTTTCCATTCCCAATAATGTGGCGCCCGAAGTGGCCACCATCCCCGGTATTACCCTTGTGAACGTGGATGAGCTCTCCAAACTGAAAGACGAAACCCTTCAGAAAAGGGAAAAAGAAGTACCTAAAGCGGTACGCATCATCGGCAAGCACCAGCGCGAATTCGCGGAATGGGTGGGCATGCGCCAGCATGTTCCCGTGCTGAAAGCCGTAAAGGAAAAACTGCAGGAAATGCAGGGTCATCCTATCTTTGCGCCTGTATCGGCCCCGGTATGCTGCACCACTTCAGAAGACAAGATTCAGAAAGTCATCAACGTGATGGCCACCAAAATGAGGCGGGAGAACCAACGTGGATGTCATTATATCGAGGCCATCAACGATTTCATCACTCCCGGCGTACATTGATTTCCGCCGGACAACAAACCAGATTTTGAACCAGCCTTTAAGAATAGGTACGCGGGAAAGCCAGCTCGCCGTATGGCAGGCTACCCGGGTACAGGAACTGTTGCGCGATGCGGGCCACGAAAGCGAACTCGTTTACATTAAAAGTGAAGGCGATGTGGACCTCGTTACACCACTCTACGCTATGGGCGTGCAGGGTGTTTTCACCAAAACACTGGATGCCGCGCTGCTTTCCGGAAGAATAGACATCGCCGTGCACTCCATGAAAGATGTGCCCACCCAACTGGCGCAGGGGATTGTACCAGCCGCTGTATTGGAAAGAGCTTCTTATAAAGATATTCTCGTCCATAAAGGAGATACTGCTTTTATGGATGATCCTCGTTCTCTGGCCGTGATCGCCACCAGCAGTATACGCCGGAAAGCCCAGTGGTTAAGGCATTTCCCCAATCATACCATTGATAACCTCAGGGGAAACGTGAACACCAGGCTGCGTAAGGTGGCCGAAAGCAACTGGCAGGGCGCTATTTTCGCCGCCGCCGGACTGGAAAGAATAAACCTGCGCCCCGAGAACAGCATTGAACTCAACTGGATGCTGCCCGCTCCCGCACAGGGCGCCATCATGATTGTGTGCCGCGAAAATGATACACAAATGCTGGAAGCCTGTGCCCCCTTGAACCACCCGCTCACCGAACTGTGCACCTATATGGAGCGCTCGTTCCTGAATACGTTGATGGGCGGATGTTCCACACCCATCAGCGCATGGGCACGGGAAGAAAACGGGAACATTCTTTTTACCGGGAACATTACGGCTACCGATGGTTCGTTGTGGGCCGATATCCATAAAATCGTTTCGCTGGAAGAAGCAAAAAACACCGGCATAACCGCGGCAAAAGAATTGCTGGAAGGGGAAGGGAAAGCAGTAATAGGTAAAGTAAAATCACTCGCTTCCTGATGGGAAACGAAGCGCCATACCTGCTTTGTACACGTCCTGTTACAAACATTCAGCAACAAAAAGCTGCTGAAGCCGGTGTGGTATTGCATGGCATCTCCTTCATCGAAACGGTGGAAAGAAAAACGGAGGCATTGCTGAAACAAGTACAGAAACTGGCCACGAAGGAACTGAATGTGGTATTCACCAGCATGAACGCGGTGGAAGCCGTGGCGGGCATGATTTCAGCCGATGGCACAGTTAAAAAGAACCAACCCAAATGGAACCTTTATTCCATCGGGGGGAGAACGGCACAACTGCTCCGGCAACATTTCCATTCTTCTGTCATCAAAGGCGAGGCCCCTTATGGCGGTATGCTCGCTAAAAAAATCATCCTGGAAAATCCCCGGGGACCAGTTGTTTTTTTCTGTGGGAACATCAGGAGAAATGAACTGCCGGATCAGTTGCTCAAACACGGATTCTCCCTGGAGGAAATTACGGTGTACGATACCATTTCCACCCCACAACAACTGGAAATAAAATACAACGGGGTGTTGTTTTTCAGCCCCAGCGCCGTGGAAAGTTATTTCTCCCTGAATCCACCGCAACAAGATCAATATTTCTTCGCGATCGGACAAACAACGGCGGAGGCCATCCGTTCTTTCTCTAAGGACAATGTGCTTTTTTCTCCCACAACGGATAAGGAGGCCCTGATAGAAACGGCCATCGATTTCTTCAAACAACAAAAGACGACAAAACATATACCATGAGTACATTACAGAACGACCTGCTGCTGAAAGTATTGAACGGAGAGCAAACCAGTCGCCCACCGGTTTGGATGATGCGTCAGGCAGGGCGTTACCTTCCCGAATACATGAAGCTGCGCGAAAAGTACGGCTTCTTTGAAAGGTGCCAGACGCCGGAACTCGCCTGCGAAATCACCCTTCAACCCATCGATATTGTAGGTGTGGACGCCGCGATTCTTTTTTCAGATATCCTCGTTGTACCCCAGGCTATGGGTCTCGAAGTACAACTGATCGAAAGCAAAGGGCCGGTACTCCCCGACCCCATCAAAACAGCGGCCGACATGAACCGCATCCGCGTACCTGATGTGAATGAAACACTGCAGTATGTGTTTGATGCCATTCAACTCATCAAAAAAGAACTGAACGGACGCGTTCCGCTGATTGGCTTCGCGGGCGCCCCCTGGACCATCCTTTGTTATATGGTGCAGGGCAAGGGAAGCAAAACATTTGATGAGGCCAAAGCTTTCTGTTACACCCAACCGGAACTGGCGCATCAACTGCTGCAAATGATTACCGATACCACCATCGCTTACCTGAAAGCACAGGTGAAAGCCGGCGCTGATACCGTACAGGTGTTCGACAGCTGGGGCGGGCTGCTGGGTAAAGATGATTTTGAGCACATCTCCCTGCAATACATCCGTCAGATCGTGGCGGCGTTGAAGGATGAAGTGCCCGTGATCGTATTCGCAAAAGGCGCATGGCATTCACTCGAAAGCATGGCGGCAACAGGAGCTAAAGGACTGGGCATCGACTGGTGCATTCCGGCACACCTCGCACGCCAGTTCGCAGGAGACAACGTGGTATTGCAAGGCAATTTCGATCCGGCTAAACTGCTGTCACCCATCCCCGTTATTAAGAAAGAAGTAAAAGCCATGCTGGACGCGTTCGGCAACAAAGCCCATATTGCTAACCTGGGTCATGGTATTCTGCCCAATGTTCCCGTTGACCACGCGAAAGCCTTTGTGGACACGGTGAAAGAATACACATCATAGAATTGTAAAAAGAAAAACAGTTGACGAAGATCAGTTTTTCCAACCCGATTGGAACGGAGTTTTGCCGGAATAAAATTGTTTTTTATGAACCTACATTCAACCGAACTTATGCCCGAAGCCATCAGTGAAAACACCGTAAAGGAAGACTGGATCAGTTTCATTCATGACCTTCAGAACAAAATATGCGCGGCCCTCGAAGCCAGCGATGGCAAAGCTGTTTTTGTAGAAGACAAATGGGAACGCCCCGAAGGCGGCGGCGGAAAAACACGGGTAATCGCAAACGGAAACGTCTTTGAAAAAGGTGGTGTAAACACCAGCATCGTTTATGGTGAAGTAACGCCGATGATGCGTTCGCAATTAAAAATTGACGGTCATTCCTGGTTTGCCTGCGGCCTCTCGCTGGTGATTCATCCCTACAATCCATTCGTGCCCACAGTGCATTGTAATTACCGTATGTTCGAACTGTACAATGAAGACGGATCACTCGCCGACAGGTGGTTCGGTGGTGGAACAGACATTACCCCCTACTATCTTGACGAGGCAGATGTAACGCATTTCCACCGCACGTATAAAAACGCCTGCGACCAGGTCGATCCCTCCTTCTTCCCTGCTTTCAAGGAACATTGCGATCAGTATTTCGTGAACTGGCACCGTAACGAAGAAAGAAGAGGATTGGGCGGTATCTTCTACGATTACCAGCGTCCTTCTGAAGATAAACCTGTTGCGTTGTGGTTCGATCTGGCACGCGCCTGCGGATACGGCTTCATCGACGCGTATATTCCCATCGTGGAGAAAAACAAAAACGCAGGCTTCACGCCCGCCAACAAACACTGGCAGGAGATAAGAAGGGGACGTTATACCGAATTCAACCTGGTCCACGACCGCGGTACCATCTTCGGCCTCAAAACCAACGGGCGCATAGAATCTATTCTGATGAGTCTTCCGCCCACCGTTCGGTTTGAATACAATTATTATCCTGAACCCGGATCGGAAGAAGATAAACTCTTCCAGGCCTGCCTGCATCCGAGAGACTGGGTTTAGTGCACAAAATATATTTATGATCAGAAGAAACAGGATACTCCGCCAAACACCCGCCATCAGAAGCTTAGTGGCCGAAACCATACTCAGGCCCGAAGATTTCATCGTGCCGCTTTTCGTGGTGGAAGGAAAAAATGTGAAGGAAGAAATCTCTTCCATGCCCGGCTATTTCCGGATGAGCCTCGATCTGCTTCAGACTGAAGTGAAAGAACTGTGGAGCATGGGACTTCGCTCGGTGTTGCTCTTCATTAAATGCGACGATGCGAAGAAAGACAACAAAGGTACCGAAGCGCTGAACCCTGACGGATTGATGCAGCGCAGCATCCGGACCGTGAAAGATGCCTGTCCGGATATGCTGGTGATGACCGACGTGGCGCTGGACCCCTTCTCTTCTTTCGGCCACGATGGCATTGTGGAGAACGGTGAAATTGTGAACGATGCCACAGTCTCCGTGCTGGCGGCTATGAGCGTGAGCCATGCGGAAGCAGGCGCCGACTTTGTCGCCCCCAGCGATATGATGGACGGCAGGATACGCGCCATCCGAGAAGCACTGGAAGCGCACGGCTATACGAAAACAGGCATCATGAGTTACAGCGCGAAATACGCGTCCTGTTTTTACGGACCTTTCCGTGATGCCCTGGACAGCGCGCCCGGCTTCGGCGATAAAAAAACCTACCAGATGGATCCCGCCAACAGAAGGGAAGCGCTCCGCGAAACACTGATGGATGTGGAAGAAGGTGCTGACATTGTGATGGTGAAACCGGCGCTGGCCTACCTCGATATCATTCGTGAAATCAGGGATGCCGTAACCTTACCCGTGAGCGCCTACCAGGTGAGTGGAGAATACGCGATGATCAAAGCCGCGGCGGAACGGGGATGGCTAAACGAAGAAAAAGCCATCCTGGAAACGCTCACATCCATTAAACGTGCGGGCGCGGATATGATCGCCAGCTATTTTGCCAAAGATGCCGTAAAACTGATCGGCTAAACAGCACATATACCAAAGTATTTCAGATGAATAAAAGTATTGCCCTTTTCGAACGTGCGCAGCGCACAATCCCCGGAGGCGTGAACTCTCCGGTCCGCGCCTTCAAAAGCGTTGGCGGCACCCCCATCTTCATGCAGAAGGCCAAAGGTGCTTACCTGTACGATGCTGATGGCAAAAGATACATCGACTATATCTGCTCCTGGGGCCCCATGATCCTGGGTCATGCCTATGAGCCCGTTATTGAGGCCATCCGCGAAAAAGTGGCCGACTCCACCTCATTCGGGGCGCCCACCGAACTGGAAATAGAGATGGCCGAACTTATTGTATCGATGGTGCCGAACGTGGACCTGATCCGCATGGTGAGCAGCGGTACTGAAGCCTGTATGAGCGCGATCCGTTTGGCACGTGGTTATACCGGCCGGAACAAGATCATCAAATTTGAAGGCTGTTATCATGGTCACGCCGATTCTTTCCTTGTAAAAGCGGGCAGTGGGGTGGCCACTTTCAACATACAAGCCGTTCCCGGCGTAACCGGCGGCGTGGCCAATGATACACTGACTGCAGCCTACAATGACCTTAGCGCTGTAGAGAAACTGGTATCAGAACACAAAGGAGAGATCGCCGCGCTCATCATCGAGCCAGTTGCGGGTAATATGGGTTGTATCCTGCCCGAACCAGGCTTCCTGCAAGGATTGAGGGAAATATGCACCCGCGAAGGCATCGTGTATATTTTTGATGAAGTGATGACTGGCTTCCGCCTCGCCCCTGGCGGCGCGCAGGAAAAACTGCACATTGACGCCGACCTGGTTACTTACGGAAAAGTGATCGGCGCCGGTATGCCGGTTGGCGCCTTTGGCGGAAAAAAAGCCATTATGCAACAGATCGCGCCACTCGGTTCCGTTTACCAGGCCGGTACCTTGAGCGGGAACCCGGTTGCGATGATCGCCGGTTATACTTTACTGAAAGAACTGAAGCAAAATCCTTCGATTTATAGGGAACTGGAAGAAAAAACCGCATACCTGGAAACGGGTTTACGGAACGTACTGGATGAAAATGGCGTTTCGTATAAGATCAACAGGTTGGGCAGCATGATCAGTCTGCACTTCTCCAACCATGCGATCACCGATTTTAAATCTGCTTCGGAAGCGGATATTCCGAAGTTCAACCAATATTTTCACCACATGTTAGCGCATGGCATCTACCTGCCACCATCAGCCTACGAAAGCTGGTTCCTGAGCAACGCTTTAAGCTATGCCGACCTGGATGAAACCATTCGTGCAACCGCAGATTTCGTTAGAAACCATTAACGGCACCAAAACATTTCCCCGTTGCGTCGTAGCGTCGTTGCGAGAGATTTCTTCAAATATTTTTCTCGCAATTGCTTCGTGCCTTGCAACGCTACGGCGCAACGCTTTATTTTGCGCGAAATTAGCGCAGCAGCAATTCACAAGGCTTTAGCCCGGTTTGCTTTTTAAATGCAGTAGAGAAATGTGAGATGGAGGAATACCCCAGCATCATGGAAACCTCGGTAACACTCAGCCCACCTTCATAGAGGAGGTGGCGGGCATGGTTCATTCTTTCGTTCTGGTAGAAATCAAAAATGGTGGTGCCGAACATTTCCTTGAACCCTTTCTTCAGGTAACATTCGTTCATCGCCACTTTTTTGCTGAGTTCCTTAATGGTGATGGGATCGCCGAGGTTTTCGAGGAGCAGTTCCCGGGCACGGGTCACTTTTTCGCGGTCGGTTTCGTTGGAAAGGAATTTACAGGTAAAAGTGAGGGCCTCGGCTTCCACTTTGTCTTCCAGCATACACTCCATGCTGTACAGCAGCAGTATCTGCGTTTGCGCATGGATGAATATATTGGCGAGCGATTCCTCATATTCACTGTTCAGCACCTGTTCGAGGACCAGACGGGTCTTGTTGTTGATGGAAAGCGCTTTCGAAAAAGTAGTGCTCCTTTCAAAACTCAGGATGGAATAAGTAATATCTGATTTATCCTTCCCGCGTGCGTACTGCGCCAGGTGATCGGGATTAAAGCGGAAACTCAGCACATCCAGTGTATCCACCCTTCCGCCGCAGAAATCCTCCGTTTTATCCTTACAATCGCGGCAGGCCCCTTGCGTATTCTTACAATACACATTTCCTGTAATACAAAATTTCAGTTCAAGGTAGGATTCTTCCTGTTGTGCGGGATCAACATGATACACCAGCATGCCCACATCTTCAGCGGACCATTCGGGGAAACGACGGTAACGCTGCACCTGGTACTGAATACCTCCCTGCATGGTACTTTTCCTGGATTGCACCAGTTCCAGGTCGCCCTGGCTCATTTTACCACGCCTGGATAAAGCCAGGATATCATTTTTCACGAGCATAGGCTGCAAAGTTAGCTGCTGGAGTTGAAAACTGGTTTTGCCGATTGTCATGGAATGGTAAACCTTAACGGTGTTAGGTATACTCGGCGTACCCGGTGGCACCGTTAAAGCGGTGCCGCCGGGTACGGTGTTTTCCCGGTCGTAAAACCCGTCTTTTTCTCCCCATTGAGTGGGTATAAAAACATGTGGCGTGAATTGGCCTAACCCCCTAATTTTCTTACATTTGCTGGAATAATCCGATCGGAAAAAAGGATTAGGAGCAAGCATTTATGAGCACAGAAATTCAGGAACCAATCAGTACACCCGTAAACGGGTATGGCGCAGATAGTATCCAGGTATTGGAAGGCCTTGAGGCCGTAAGAAAAAGGCCGGCAATGTACATTGGCGATATCGGGGTGAAAGGTTTGCACCACCTTGTATATGAGGTGGTTGACAACTCCATAGATGAGGCCCTCGCCGGGTATTGTAAAAATATTTTCGTTACCATCCACGAAGACAATAGTATTTCCGTGCAGGATGACGGCCGTGGTATCCCCACCGGTATGCACCCGAAAGAGAAAAAATCAGCCCTGGAAGTGGTGATGACCGTTCTCCACGCGGGTGGTAAGTTCGACAAGAACACTTACAAGGTGTCTGGTGGTCTGCACGGTGTGGGTGTTTCCTGCGTAAACGCGCTTTCCCGCGATTTACTGGTGACCGTTCACCGGGAAGGAAAGGTTTTCCAGCAGGAATATAAGATCGGCGTACCCCAGTATGCCGTAAAAGAAGTGGGCACCACCGACCGTACAGGTACAACCGTTCATTTCTGGCCCGACACCACCATCTTTACCGTTTCTGAATACAACAGGGAAATCCTGGAAGGAAGGCTGCGCGAACTGGCTTACCTGAACAAAGGCATCAGCATCACGATCCGCGACCTCCGGGAGAAAAATGAAGAAGGTACGCCCTACGAAATCAACTTCTTCAGCGAAGGAGGTATCATTGAATTCGTGGAAATGCTGGACCGCAACGGTAAAAGGACACCACTTATCGGCAGTACATTGTATGTTGAAGGGTATGACGAAACCGCGCATGTTACCGTAGAAGTGGCCATGACCTACAACAACGATTTCAAGGAACACATTTTCTCTTACGTCAACAATATCAATACGATAGAAGGCGGTACACACGTAACGGGCTTCAGAAGGGCGCTTACCCGTGTGTTCAAGAACTACGGTGAGAAACAGGGCCTTTTCGAAAAAGCCAAGGTGGAAGTAGAAGGTGATGATTTCCGGGAAGGACTCAGCGCCATCATCTCCGTGAAAGTACCGGAACCCCAGTTTGAAGGACAGACGAAAACCAAGCTGGGCAACAGCGAAGTGAGCGGTATCGTGGAAACCACGGTGGCCCGCGTACTGGACGCCTACCTGGAAGAGAACCCCAAAGAAGCGAAGAACGTTATTTCCAAGGTGATCCTCGCCGCCCAGGCCAGGGTGGCCGCCAAAAAAGCACGTGAACTGGTGCAAAGGAAAACCGTGCTCAGCGGAGGTGGTCTTCCCGGTAAACTGGCAGACTGCTCCGAAAGGGATCCGGAAAGATGCGAACTGTATCTCGTCGAAGGAGACTCGGCCGGTGGTACCGCCAAACAGGGCCGCGACCGTAGCTACCAGGCGATTCTCCCACTCAGAGGTAAAATTCTGAACGTTGAAAAAGCACTGGAACATAAGATATTAGAGAATGAGGAAATCAGGAATATGTACACAGCCCTGGGTGTTACGGTAGGAACGCCTGAAGACCCCAAGGCGCTGAACCTGGTTAAACTCCGCTACCACAAGCTGATCATCATGACGGATGCCGATGTGGACGGATCGCACATCGCCACCCTGATCCTGACCTTTATTTTCAGGTATATGAAGGAACTGGTGCTGAACGGGTACGTTTACATCGCCCAGCCACCACTTTACCTGGTAAAGAAAGGCAAAGAACAGGTCTACGCCTGGAACGAAGAACAACGTAAAGCGCTGGTGGAGAAACTCGGCGGTGGCAAGGAAGATTCCGTTAACATCCAGCGATACAAGGGGTTAGGAGAAATGAACGCTGAACAATTGTGGGAAACAACTATGAATCCCGCCACCAGGACCCTGAAACGCGTAACCCTCGAAAGTGCCGCCGAAGCCGACCTGGTATTCAGTATGCTGATGGGCGACGAAGTAGCTCCCCGCAGGGAATTTATTGAGACACACGCTAAGTATGCAAAAATTGACGTATAAACCCTACCTTTAACGCAATTAACTACAATGCCTGTTTTGCTTGCAACAGGATTGTACCATTTAAGAACCAATAATCTCGAGCAACATGAGCAACAACGACATCATCACAGCTTATTGCGTGAAAACTAAGGAAAAGGACGTACCCATGCAGGATGCGGTAGTTACCAAAACCTCACGCGGTGGCTATATGGCGCAGGGCCATGATGGTAAAGGAAATAAACTCACCACCATGCTGGGCGAGGCAAAAGCGCTGGCCGCCATCAAGGCCGGTAATGCCAAACAAGGATGGTAAGAAAAAAGTCCCGCCAAACGGCGGGATTTTTTTTCACCCTACATTTGCCGGAAATCTCCGGAATTCATGCAAAGCCCGCTCTCAGCTATCCTTAAGAATATTTCGATGCCGGCCAGTCCGCCCTCGCATTATAAAAGCCGCGTATTCCTGCTTTCCCTCTGTTTCTTTCTTTTCTGCGGCAGCGCCTCCGCTCATTTTTACTACGACAGGAATTTTCCCTTTGCGGGTACAGCCCCAGATCTTTCGAAGATGCTTCCGGATTCCGCTGGAAAAAGTTCATTCTGGTCGATAAAGAACAAAACCTACTTCGTTGCCTTCAAACAAAAGCTCCTTGCCGAAGGACATCCAGAAAATGATTTCCGCTTCCAGGCCGATCTCGCCTTCTGCAATTATATTTTAGGAGATCCGCTGGCGGCAACTACTCTGGAAAACCTATACAAGAGTCACTCCGAAGAATCTAACCTGGCCGCGAACTTATCGCTGATCTATGAACAAAAAGGAAATAAAGAAAAGGCACTTCAGTTGGCAAAACGTAGTTATGCCCTTTTCCCCGGCGCCTGGTTCGGCAGTGGGCAACTACGGATCGACCTGCTTCAAGGAAACAATAAGGTACTTGCACTGAATGGCAACACGCCTTTTGACCATTGGCTGAACGATCCAAAGCAAACCATTGCCGCAAATACGGATACGCTAATGCTGCAACTGGCCTGGCAACTGCATTTGCGTACGGCCATTTTCCCTTCTCCCGATTCGGTTACCGCAAAGTTGCTCATCGCTTTCGCCGATCTCGTGGCCAAAACGAATACCCGTTCCACCGCCAAACCATTCTATGAAGCGGCATTACAATACGCCCCCGGGCAAAAAGCGTTTATCACAGCGCGTTTGGCGCTGATGGACGCTTCAGCAAAAGAAGTAAAAAAGACTTTCCGCTGGGCGGCATTGGTTTGGGGCGTTCCCATTCTGGCACTGCTTATCGCATTTACCGGGAACATCATCAACAGGAGAAAAAAACAGGCGGGAATCAGTTCATCGAGCGCTTCGCAAGGTCCAGGAAACGGAACACGTCTTCCATAGATTTCATCGGTTCCACCACCAGGAAGAAGTGCTTCCCGGTTTGTTTGAGTTTGGCTTTATTGGTACCGCGTTGAATGAAATCCAATAATTTATTGAAGGTTTCAGATTCAAAATAAGGAGAGTCGGGTTTGTTCACGAAGTAACAACGCAGCGTATCGTCTTTCAACGTGAGTTTCTCGAAACCGAGTTCCACGGCTATCTTCCGGCAACGAACTGTGGTAAACAGGTCCTCCACCTGGTGTGGTACAGGTCCGAAACGGTCGTTCATTTCGTGGTGGAAAGCGGTCAGTTCCTCTTCCGTATCGCAGTTGTCGAGGCGGCTGTACAGGGATAACCTTTCGGCGATGCTCTCCACATAATCGTCTGGAATAAGTATTTCGAGATCGGTATCGATGGAGCAATCCTGCACATAATCTTCCTGGCGGGAAATCTCTTCCTTAAACAGATCCCGGAACTCGGTACGTTTCAGTTCCTTGATGGCTTCGTCCAGTACTTTCTGGTACATTTCGAAACCGATCTCAGCCATGAAACCTGTTTGTTCTCCACCGAGCAGGTTGCCCGCGCCACGGATATCGAGGTCGCGCATGGCGATCTGGAAACCACTGCCCAATTCGCTGTGCTGTTCCAGTGTTTGCAGACGTTTACGGGAATCGGTGGGCAGAGTACTCATTGGCGGCGCCAGCAGGTAGCAGAACGCTTTGCGGTTGCTCCGGCCCACGCGTCCGCGCAGTTGGTGCAGATCACTTAATCCGAAATGGTGCGCGTTGTTGATGATGATGGTATTCACATTGGAAATATCCACACCGCTTTCCACGATGTTGGTACACACCAGCACATCGTATTTCTTATCAATGAAATCGAGTATTTTCTCTTCCAGTTCGTGCCCTTCCATTTGTCCGTGCGCATAAGAAATACTGAGGTCCGGACAAAGTCCCTGGATTAGTCCCGCCATTTCCTGGAGCCCCTGCACCCGGTTGTGGATAAAGAACACCTGGCCGCCGCGTTCCGTTTCAAAATAGATCGCGTCCCTGATGAAATCGTGGTTGAACACCTGCACTTCCGTTTGAATGGGCTGCCGGTTGGGAGGTGGAGTATTGATGATACTGAGGTCACGCGCGCCCATCAGGGAGAACTGCAACGTTCTTGGGATAGGCGTTGCCGTTAAGGTGAGGCAGTCCACGTTTGTTTTCAGCGTCTTCAGTTTCTCTTTTGCCGCCACACCAAACTTCTGTTCCTCATCGATCACGATGAGCCCCAGGTTCTTGAAATGCACATCTTTTCCAAGCAGGGCGTGCGTTCCCACAATGATATCAATCTTCCCTTCTTTGAGCCGCTGCAAGGTTTCTTTCTTCTCTTTGGAAGATTTGAACCTGTTGATATAATCCACGGTAACGGGGAAATCTTTCAACCGGTCACTGAAGTTTTTATAGTGCTGGAAAGCGAGGATCGTGGTTGGAACCAGGATCACGGCCTGTTTATTGTCGCAGCATGTTTTGAAAGCCGCGCGGATAGCTACTTCCGTTTTACCGAAGCCCACATCGCCACAAACGAGACGGTCCATCGGCGACGGGTTTTCCATATCTTTCTTCACATCGGCCGAAGCCTTGCTCTGGTCGGGCGTATCCTCGTAAATGAAGGACGCTTCCAGTTCGGTTTGCATGTAATTGTCGGGCGCGTGTGCAAACCCTTGCTGCGCCTTTCGTTGCGCATACAGTTGTATGAGATCGAAGGCGATTTCTTTTACCTTCGTTTTCGTTTTCTCCTTCAGTTTCTGCCAGGCATCGCTGCCAATCTTGTTCACTTTCGGCACCGATCCTTCCTTCCCGGTATACTTGGTGATCTTGTGCAGGGAGTTGATGTTCACGTACAGGATATCGTTATCCTTGTAGATGATGCGGACCGCTTCCTGCAGCCTGCCGTTCACTTCCAGCTTCTGCAATCCGCTATATACCCCCACCCCGTGATCAATATGCGTAACGTAATCACCGGGTTGAAGCTCGCGCAAAGTACGCAGCGTAATGGCTTTGTTCTTATTGTAAGCCTGCTTAACCTTGTATTTGTGGTAACGCTGGAATATCTGGTGGTCCGTGTAACAAACCGATTTTACATCGTGATCGATGAACCCTTCATGGATAGCGACCGGAACGGGCACGAATGGTATTTCCGAATTGAGGTCGGTGAAAATACTGTGTAAACGCTCCAACTGGCGCGGGTTTTCCGCGAACAGGTAAATACCGTACCCTTTCTGTTCCCAGTTCCTGAGGTCTTTGATGAGCAGGTCGAAATGCCGGTTAAAGGCGGGTTGCTCTATTGTGTTGAATTCAATTTCAACCTTTGCGAAATGTGATTTATACCCGATCTCTATCAGGTGGAACGCATCCAGTTTTTCGCGGATGGAATCTGCCGGAACGAAGTCCTGAACGGAAACCTGTTGCTTCACCGTGGTTTCATCGTCCTCTTCTTTGGGCGTGTATGGGATATCGAGGTAAAGTTGAAGGTCCTCTTCCTGCACGCGGATCTTTTCTTCCACCACATCCCAATCCTGGAGCCATACGATGGTTTCTTCGTCCACGAATTCAAGCAGGGACACTTTCTGGCCGGAATCGAACCTTGTTTCCACATTGGGAATGATGGTAACCTGGAGCAGTTTCCGTTCGCTCAACTGGGTTTCCGGGTCGAAGATGCGGATAGAATCCACATCGTTCCCGAACAGTTCAAGCCGGTAAGGTTTTTCGTTCCCGTAAGAATAGATATCGAGGATGCCACCGCGGACGGCGAACTGGCCGGGTTCATACACAAAATCAGTGCGCTGGAAACCGTATTCCACGAGTTGCGTCATTAACGCTTCGGGGCTGATCTCATCCCCGGCTTTCAGCCGGATGATGTTACCGGAAAGCGTTTCGGGCAACACCACTTTTTCGAACAACGCTTCCGGGTAGGTGACGATGATCTTTTTCGCGCCTTCCCTTCCGCTGAGCCGGGTGAGCGCCTCGGTGCGCAGCATTACGTGACTGCTGTTGAGCAGGCGGAAATTCTTTTTGTTCTTGAAGGAAGAGGGAAAATAGAAAAGATCGAGCGCTTCGGTGAGGTTCTCCAGCGTATTGTGAAAATAAGCTGCTTCTTCCGCATCATTCAAGATAATGAGGTGGTTGCGGTGCTTCGTAAATTCGTGTTTGAAAACAGCCGTTACCAGGAACTGGCTGGCGCTTCCGTGCAGGTTTTTACAGAAGATGCGTTGGGGTTCCTGCATAGTGAGCCTGTCCGCCAGTTGAAAAAGACGGGGGTGCTTCGCTTGTATGTCCAGTAACTCCTGCAGGTTCATCGTGCCATTCTGTACCGTTCCTTGCGGAACAGGGCGCAAAGGTACGACGATTCTTTTAATACACGGCCTTGTAGTCGAGCATCAGCCGGAGCGGTGTAACCGAATCTTTGCCCACGTGAACCGGGTTCAGGTTCCCGAACTGGTCCGATATGTTGGCATAGAAGAGGGAATCCACCCCCATCAGCACGGAGTAATCCCCCGCCGGAAGTTCAATGGAGAAGGTTCCATCCTTTTCTGTTTTGAACGATTTTACCAACGGGCTGTTGATCTTTTTGTAGAAAGAAGGATTGGCGGCGGCTTCAGCCATAGCAGGGGCAGTGAGTTCGTGGATGAACAGGGTACACTGAATGCCCGGCGGGGTATCAGCGGGATTGTCCGGGGAAGGCATCCTGTTCCCAGCCACCCAGAGTACCTGGCCGGAAATACCCTGCTTCAGGGCATTCCCTTTGTTGCCCGGGCGGGTGCCGCATGCGTTGAGGATGATCATCGACAGAATGGGTATTATTAGCTGAATTTTAGCCGATTTGAAAATCTGTTTCATAACTTGTATGCGTAATTAGATAAACATTGCTCACCTGGTGGCCAGAAGCCTGCTATTGCGTAAATTAATGATTAATCATACACCTTATATGAAGAAGGGCTGGAAATACCTGTTGTTGACCGCGTTAATCGGCTTTTGCGCCACAGTTTCCAGCCAGGAAAAAACGAATGTGGCGGCGTTGACCCGCTTGAAAGCAAGTTTCTCGGATTACGAAAAAGCCAGTTTGTCTAAGGCGCTTCAACTTTCTAAAACAAAGGGCTGGCCGGTAAGCAGCCGCGACGCAGCGGGAAATTTCATCATGTTGGCGGGTGTGGATGAGAATGGCTTTCCGGTCTATATCTCAAGTCATAATAATCTGACATCAGCAGCAACAGTAGGCACTAACCAGTTGTGGGCAGGCGGCACCACCGGGCTGAACCTGAACGGAAGCAGTGCCAGTGTACGTGGCAAAATGGGCATCTGGGACGAAGGCATGGTGAGGGGGACACATATAGAACTTACCGGCAGGGTGATACAGCAGGACAACGCTTCCACGCCACAGAACCATGCCACGCATGTAGCAGGTACATTAATAGCTTCAGGCGTGAATCCATTGGCCAAAGGAATGGCCTTTGGTTTCCAGCAATTACAGGCTTACGATTTCAACAGTTATCAAACGGAAATGGCTGGGGTAGCAGCCAACCTGCTCCTATCGAACCACTCCTACGGACAACCGGCAGGATGGCAATTCAACAGTACACAGAACAGGTGGGAATTTAACGCGCCCAATGGGGCCACGGAAGATTATAAATTCGGCTATTACAGCGCTGACGCGCAAAGATGGGACGAACTGGCTTACAACGCACCGAACTACCTGATCGTAAAGTCTGCCGGAAACAACAGGAGCCAGAACGGACCCGATCCCGGTAGCGTGTATTGGGGATATGACGCAAGCAATAACCTCGTGAACAAAGGGGAAAGACCGCAGAACCTGAGCAACAACGATGGTTACGACATTATTTCCACGTATGGCACCGCGAAAAATATCCTTACCATTGGTGCGGTTGATGCCCTTCCATCCGGGTACTATTCAGCATCGGACGTCAAAATATCGGATTTCAGCAGTTGGGGTCCAACTGACGATGGCCGGATCAAACCTGACCTGGTTGCTGTGGGAACCAATGTATTGTCTTCGTACGCCGGAAGCGACAACGCTTACACCAGCATCAGCGGTACCTCCATGGCTACGCCGAACGTTACGGGCTCTCTTCTATTGTTGCAGGAACTGTACGCCCAGAAGAACGGCAACGCAGTGATGAGATCGGCCACGTTAAAAGGTATTGCGCTGCACACGGCGGATGAAGCAGGAGCAAACCCTGGTCCGGATTATATTCATGGATGGGGTTTGCTGAACATGGTGAAAGCAGCCGCGGTAATTACGAACAGGAACGCCGGTTCCCTCATAGAGGAGCGCACACTCAATTCAGGTACCCCGCAAACCATTACCGTGGTCGCTTCCGGAAAAGAACCGCTGGTGGTGTCCATTTGCTGGACAGATCCGAAAGGAGAAGTGACCTCAGGGACACCGCTGAACAGCAGAACCTCCAAACTAGTTCATGACCTTGACGTGCGCGTGACCCGTGGATCCCAGTCGTTTTTACCTTGGAGACTGAATGTGCTCGCACCTTCCGCGGCAGCCACCAGAGCGGACAATACCGTGGATAATTTTGAAAAGATTGAGGTGCTTAATCCTATACCCGGCGAAACCTACACGATTACCGTTTCCAACAAAGGAACACTGTCGCAGGGTCCCCAGGCATATTCCCTCATTGCAACAGGGGTAAACGGGATAACCTACTGTACGTCCGCTTCCGCTGGTACAGGTGGGATTCTCGAGCAACTGGTGGCAGGCAGCACCACGTACACCCCCGTGGACCCGAGTGCCTGCGTTGGCTACATGAACGTTACGGGCAGTACTATTTCGGCAGAACCCGCCTCTAACCTCTCCTTTAGTGCTAAACTTACCAATTGCGGCGCTGGAACGAACGCTAAAATGGCCAAAATATTCATCGACTTCAACAACAACGGCACTTTCGATGTGAATGAACAGGTCGCGGCCACGGTTACCGGCATTACAGGAAACGGTACTTTTTCCGGGACAATCGCCATTCCCGCCACTGTTTCCATCGGAAGCACCACCAGGCTGCGACTCGTGATTCAGGAAACAACAAACATCAATAATATTAGTGCGTGTGGAAACTACGGCAATGGTTCCACCTACGATTTCCCTGTCTCTTTTGTGAAGCCATCCAAAGATGTGCGGGTCACCTCCCTGGTGTATCCGGCACCAGGTGAATGCGCCAATCCCGCGCAGCGCGTTACGCTCCGTTTGAGGAACCAGGGCACTGGTATGCTGGACAGTATTCCTGTTCGGGTGATCATTAAGTCGGGCGCTACGGAAATCGTGAACAACCTGAATTTTTACAGAGGTAAGGTGCGCGCCGGCTCGGAAGTGCAGTATACCGGTCAGTTCACCTTCGCCACAACGCCGGGTGCAAGTTACACCATCGAAGCGTATACCACTTTTGATGCATCGAATGATCAGAACCTGGCCAACGATACGGTTCGACAAAACATCACCATCGCCGCGGCCAGCGCCGCACCCACCGGCACCGCCACCATTTGCGGCCCGGGTACCGCGCAACTTCGCAGTAATGAGTCTTCAGGCAACCTTTTATGGTATACCACGAGTAACGGTACAGTGCCCATAGGTGCAGGGCAAAATGTGAATACCACCAGTATTCCGGCTAATAATACTTTTTACCTGGGCAGAAACGATTTCCGGAGTGTGGCGGCACCAGGCATCACTACTTTAGGCACCTCAACAGCCACGTATAACAGGTTTACCGCCTTTAATAACTTCAGCAACAGCACCCCCGTTATAATTGAAGGATTCCGTGTTTATACCGCTACATCGGGAAAAATTACGCTTACCGTAGCCAATCTTCAATCGTTCAATGGAACAAATATTTCTTACATACCGCTCGCTCGAACCGTGCTAGATGTACAAAGAAGCAGAAACGCGGATGGCTCCGACGCAGGCAGGTACTATCAGGTGAACCTGCCCGTGAATGAAACCGGAGATCATATTTTACTGATGGAGCTGGAACAGACCACTAACGGCGATACCGTTTACGCCATCATCAACCAAAACCTGGCCACCAATCCCTACCCCATAGGAAACGCCTTTTTCCGGCTCACGGGGAACAGCAACTACAATAACGATAATCCCAACAATTTCCAGAAATTCTTCTACCTCACTTATGATATTGTGGCGCGATCACAGGGTTGTGCAAGCGCTTCAAAAACCCCGATAGTAGCGCAACAGAGCACGGCCCCCGTTATCACACAAAACAGTAACCTGCTTACCAGTAATGTTACCACCGGTCTGCAATGGTACAGGAACAACATCGCCATCCCTGGTGCGACCGGTGCTACCTATACCATCATTGAACCAGGTTCCTACCGTGTGGACGCTACTGTTTCAGGATGCACCGTGCCTTCCAATACGATCAACGCACTCGTGACCGCGTTGGTTGACCTTGACAATATTTCCAATGGCGTACTGGTGGCCCCGAACCCCAATAACGGGAACTTCGAACTCGCCTTCCAGACCACCCGGACCGGTAAACTCGCCATTGCACTGTACAACACGCAAGGTCAGGCAATTTATAACGAAAACCGCAATACCTTCACCGGCACCTACCGCAAAAACTTCGCGTTGCAACACCTTGCCAACGGTATCTACTGGCTGAAGATCACCCACGCAGGAAAAGAATGGACCCAGAAACTGGTCATCGCCAAATAATGCTCAACCGAATTCCATAACCAAAGAGGGCGTATCGTTTTCGATACGCCCTCTTTGGTTAATTGAGTTGTATTTCTAACCGTATACAATAATAGTACATCCTGCAATGAAGCCTGTCTTTGCGTCCTTGCTCCTGCGAGGTACGAAGCAGCGCATT
The DNA here is from genome assembly GCF_023721715.1 of Parasegetibacter sp. NRK P23. Classification (NCBI taxonomy): domain Bacteria; kingdom Pseudomonadati; phylum Bacteroidota; class Chitinophagia; order Chitinophagales; family Chitinophagaceae; genus Parasegetibacter; species Parasegetibacter sp. NRK P23. Next base: position 88,471 of record NZ_JAMDLG010000007.1, on the reverse strand, counting down.
GCGAGGTACGAAGCAATTGCGTGAAAAGGAATTTAACCCATTGACAAAAGAATATTAAGTACAGCCCTTCTTCCGGCAATACGCAAATCAGGAAAGATCAAAAAAATCTAACGGAAAACTACTAGTAAGCGCGCTTCTTGAGCGTAGCGGAAACATCTCCCGCCTGAGGCTCCTGCTTCAATGGCACCACGGGCACATTGGCATTGCTCTGCGGCAATTGTTGTTTCAGCGCTGATATTTCCTGGTGCAATTTGAGTATCTCCGCGTGGTTAGAGATCATTTCATTTTCCAGTTCAAAAATGCGGGATTGTTTTTTTCTCAGTTGACGGGTACGAATAAAGAACCCTATGCCTACAAGCGTAGCGGCAAGCAGTGCAAACTGAATGATGTTGAGCGAGATTGTCAGGGCAACCAAAGTAGTAGATTTAATCGTTTAACATAACTACGGAGGATAAATCTTTTCAGATTTACCTTTTTTAGTAATTGGTTTTCCTGGATTTGAATAGAGGTTATTTCTGCAAAATTAACCGTTTCTTATTGAAAGGTTGACATTTGCTAAAAAATTTCCGCCAGAATAAGTGTTTTCACCTCATCCATGTGTACCCGCTTTTGCTCCATAGAGTCCCTGAAACGAATGGTAACCGTGCGGTCCTCTTTGGTCTGGTGGTCCACCGTAACACAGAAAGGCGTACCAATCGCATCCTGGCGGCGGTATCTTTTACCGATGGCGTCCTTTTCTTCGTAGAAGCATTTGAAGTGAGGCTTGCATGCATCCATCAGCTCCCGGGCCAGTTCGGGTAACCCGTCCTTTTTGGTGAGGGGGAACACGGCCAGTTTGATGGGGGCCAGTTTGGCCGGAAACTTCAGCACCACACGACTATCGGCCTTTTCAGGCGTGCTCAGGTCCTCTTCCGTGTAGGCGTGGCTCAGCACCATCATTACGGAGCGGTCCAGCCCGATGGAGGTTTCGATCACATACGGGATATAGTTCTGGTTGATCTCCGTATCGAAGTACTGCATTTTCTTTTTGCTGTATTCCTGGTGGTTGCGGAGGTCGAAGTCGGTACGGGAGTGAATGCCTTCCACTTCCTTGAAACCGATGGGGAAATCGAATTCAATATCACAGGCGGCATCGGCATAGTGGGCCAGTTTCACATGGTCGTGGAAACGGTATTTTTCCGCGGGAATGCCCAGGCTCTGGTGCCATTTCATGCGGGCTTCCTTCCAGTATTCGTACCATTCCTTCTGTGTTCCGGGTTTAATGAAAAACTGCATTTCCATCTGCTCGAATTCACGCATCCGGAAAATAAACTGCCGGGCCACGATCTCGTTCCGGAAGGCCTTCCCCACCTGGGCGATACCGAAAGGAATCTTCATCCTGCCGGTTTTCTGCACATTGAGGAAATTCACAAAAATGCCCTGGGCGGTTTCGGGACGGAGGTAAACCTTATTGTCTTCTTCGTTTTCGGAGGAAACGGCGCCGAATTCGGTGGAGAACATCAGGTTGAACTGGCGCACATCGGTCCAGTTCACGGTTCCGCTTACGGCGCATTTGATCTTTTTCTCATCGATCAGCGTTTTCAGTCCGGCATAGTCATCTGCCGCTTCCAGTTTTCTCATTTCAGCGATCAGCGCATCGGCTCCGGCGGTATCTCCTTTGGCTTTCAGCTCTTCCGCGTGGGCCTCAATCAGGTGGTCTACCCGGTATCTTTTTTTGGAATCTTTGTTATCGATCATGGGATCGCTGAAATTATCAACGTGTCCGCTTGCTTTCCAGGTGGTGGGGTGCATGAAGATGGCCGCGTCGATACCCACGATGTTCTCGTGCATTTGCGTCATGCTTTTCCACCAGTAATCACGGATGTTCCGCTTCAGTTCGCTGCCCCACTGGCCATAGTCGTACACCGCTGCCAGTCCATCATAAATTTCACTGGAAGGGAAAATGAATCCGTATTCTTTACAATGCGAAATAATCGCCTGGAATGTATTCGTATCGTTTGCCATAGGCTGCAAATATATTTTATTCCGGCTGATCCTGTAGCGCTTTTTCGGATTCAATTTCAACCTGTTGAATCCAGACGGCGTATTCGTTGGGGTATATTCTTTCCCCTTTGTGCATGGCATACACCCTGGTAAATTCCGCCCCGAAATACAGGATCATGGAGGAATAATACACCCAAAGCAGGATCAGGATAAGGGACCCTGCCGCACCATATACGGAACTGGCCTGGTTGCTGCCCAGGTATAAACCGATCAGGAACTCCCCCACCATGAAAAGAATAGCGGTGGTAAAAGCGCCCGCCCGCACATGCCGCCACTTTACTTTGGCATCGGGCAGCACTTTAAAGATGATTCCGAACAGCAGAGAAGTAACGAGGAAACTGATGGACAGGTTGATGATGTAGACCAGGTAGGAAGAAAGGTCAGGCAGCAATGCCGTGATGCGGTCAAGCAAAAGGCTGAGCAGACTGTGCACCATTAGTGTTACCAGCAAGAGAAAGCCCAGTCCCACCAGCATGGAAAAAGAGATCAGCCGGTTCAGCAGCATTTTCAGGAAGCCCCGTTTGGGCTTCGCTTTCAGGCGCCATATATAGTTAATGGAATCCTGTATTTCTCCGAACACGGTGGTAGCGGTTACCAGCAATGTGCCGATCCCGATTACGGCGGCGATTCCGCCGGATTGTGATTCCCTTGAAGCCCTGATGGCCCCTTCAATTTGTTTGGCCGCCTCGGCGCCTACGAAATCCGATATCTGGTTGAAGAGCGAGCCTTCTATCGCCTCCCTTCCCAGGAAAAGATCACTCACCCAGATGATCACCAGCAGCATGGCGGGCAGGGAAAAGACCGTATAATAGGCCAGGGCCGCGCTCATCCGCAAAACTTTATCGTCTATAAAATCGATGGCCGCCTGTTTGAGTACCTGGAAAGTTGATTTCATGGGAGATCGCCGGTTTTTAGGTGATGAATAAGGGACGAAGCCGCTACTGGTTTTATGGAAAAACCGTACCATTACCCGCTCAGGGCCTCAACTTCTCATTCTCCGTATGGCGCTTTCCATCACGATGCGTCTTTTTCTCGAAATTCTTTTCCAGCGCTTCAGTAAGGTCCACCCCGGTCTGATTGGCCAGGCACAGCAGCACCCAGAGTACATCGGCCATTTCATCGCCCAGTTCCTTGCCTTCGTCGGAGGCTTTAAAAGACTGCTCTCCATATTTTCTTACCATCAGCCGGGAGAGCTCCCCAACTTCTTCCATCAATATGCCCAGGTTGGTGAGTTCGTTGAAATAGCGGACACCAATGGTTTTGATCCATTCGTCCACGCGTTGTTGGGCATCTTTAAGTGTTAGTGTTCCTTCCATTTTCTATTCTTTTTGTTTGGTGTCCATAAAGATGGTGACCGGTCCATCGTTGAGCAGCGATACTTTCATATCGGCTCCGAAAATACCCGTTCCGATCTTCTTTCCGAGGTCTGCTTCAAGTTGAGTGATCATTTTTTCGTAGAGCGGAACGGCGATTTCCGGTTTACTGGCCTTGATATAGGAGGGCCGGTTTCCTTTTTTGGTGGCCGCATGCAGCGTGAACTGGCTCACCAATATCAGGTCTCCGCCGGTTTCCAGTAAACTCCGGTTCATTACGTCCTCTTCATCGTTAAAAATGCGCAACTGGACGATTTTTTTGCTCAGCCATGCAATGTCTTCTATCGTATCGCTGTCCTCAATACCCAACAGGACGAGTAATCCCGGTCCAATGGCGGCGCATGTGGTTCCATCCACGGTAACGGAAGCCTGGGATACCCGTTGAATAACGGTTCTCATATAAATGAATGAATTGAGTAATTTTAACCTGTAAAAGAAAAGAAAATAACAGAAAGCATCCCATGAAAATTGATCTTTCCCCTGAAATAAGCTTCCAGACGGCGCGCAGTGGTGGAAAAGGAGGGCAGAACGTGAATAAAGTGGAAACCATGGTGGAAGGATACTTTGACGTGGCCGCCAGCCGTTTATTGAATGAACAGCAGCAAGCGATGGTATTTCAGAAACTGGCGAACCGGATCAATGCATCGGGTGTTTTACTCGTTAAGTCGCAGGAAGAACGCTCACAATTAGGCAATAAACAACGCGTTCTGGAAAAAATGAATGAACTGGTAGCGTTGGCCATCACGCCCAAAAAAGCAAGGATAGCCACCAGGCCCGGAAAGGCAGTTAAAGAGAGAAGGCTCATACAAAAGAAGCAACAGAGCGAACGGAAACAGAACAGATCTCGTATAAGAAAGGGTGAGGATTATTAACTAAAAGAAACCGCATGAAATCAGTAATAAGGCAGTTATATGTATTATTCCTCCTGGCCATGCTCTTCACTTCCTGCCAGCGGGAACTAAGCACTGAAGGCGAGGAACCACCTGTTCCCACCTATCCTGTGCGGTTCTTCTTCGAAAACTTTGTGGATACTGAACCACTGCTTGCAAACAGTCAGTACACTACCCCCCAGGGAGAGGCTTTTGAAGTGCGCACCTTTAAATACTACATCAGCAACCTGGAACTGAGCAATTCCACAACAGGAAAAACAAGTTATGCCGCAGATTTCTACCACCTTGTGGACAACTTCAAAGCTGATTCAAAAAATTTCGAAGCGCGGTTTGAAGCGGGTACTTACGATAAAATACGTTTCCTCATAGGCGTGGACAGTACACGAAACGTCTCCGGTGCCCAAGCTGGCGCGCTGGACGCTAAATTGGGGATGTTCTGGACCTGGAATACCGGGTATGTATTCGCGAAACTGGAAGGTAGTTCACCTGCCGCAACAACACCAAACAAAGAGTTCTCTTATCATATAGGTGGTTTTCGTACCGGTGAATCCGCACTCCGTTATGTTGAATTCACCATTCCGTCTCCTGGAACATTAACGGTTGGACCTGGCGCAAACGGACAAGTGGCGATCATGGCCAATGTGAATACCTGGTTCAACAGGGTGCATGATCTTCCCATTGCCGGAAGTTCATTCATTCACAGTCCGGGCGGAGCCGCCATGCAATACGCCGACAATTACAGTGGCATGTTCACCCTACTGGCCGCCGGAAATCCCTAATATGAAAAAGCTCACCGTCATATCCTTCGCCCTGGCCACCTTATTTCTATTGGTGCTGCCTGCCGCGTGCAAAAAGGACAACGGTTTTTCCACCACGCCACTGACACTTGAAATCCCTGACGGGTTCCCAACGGAAACAACGGTATTCGCCAACAACCCGCTCACCAAAGAAGGATTTGAACTGGGTCGCCGCCTTTTTTATGATGGTAAATTGTCTAAGGATGGCAATTTCCCCTGCGCTTCCTGCCACCAGCAATTCGCGGCATTCGCTACGTTTGAACACGCCTTTAGCCACGGTTTCAACAATGCCTTCACCACCCGTAACGCGCCCGGCCTTTTCAACCTGGCCTGGCACAGCGAATTCCATTACGATGGCGGCATCAATCACCTTGAAGTACAACCGCTGGCACCTATTACCGCCACCAACGAAATGGCTGAAGACGTAGAAAATGTATTGAACAAACTACGCGCGGATTCCGCTTACCCGGAACAATTCAGGAAAGCTTTCGGTTCCCCGGAAATCAATAGCCAGCGCATGCTCCGGGCAATTACACAATTCGTGGGAAGTATGGTTTCCGCTGATTCGAAATACGATAAGGTAAAAAAAGGCACCGCCACTTTCACCCCGGTGGAAGCCGATGGATATGCGCTTTTCAAAGCCAACTGCGCTACGTGTCACAAGGAGCCGCTGTTCACCGACCTCAGCTACCGGAACAACGGGTTGGACATAAACCCCTTTATCAACGATTATGGGAGAATGGGCATCACCCGCAGAAAAGAGGATTCACTCAAATTCAAAGTACCGAGTTTAAGAAATCTGGCACTCACCTATCCTTATATGCACGATGGCCGGTTTTTCTCTATTGAAGCGGCTGTGCAACATTATATGAGCGGCATCCAGCAAAGCCCTACCCTGGATCCTTTGCTGCGCAACGGCATCCCGCTTACCCAGGGGCAGAAAGCCGCTATCGTGGCGTTTCTCCGCACATTAACCGACGAAACATTTATTGCCGACCCGCGCTTCAGCGCCCCGGAATAATCAGTCGTTTTCCTTGCGCCGCTTGGTGCGAAGGGTTTCCAATACTTTCCGCTGCAGTTCTACTTCCTCCCCCTGTTTTTGTATGGCGGTCTTGTTTTCTGCCATACTTTGTTCCAGTTGCAGTTTCTTTTTTTCCAAAGCAACAGAATCACTTTGCAGTCCCTGGAATTTCCTTTCCGCCTTCCGGATCAGTTCTTCCTGGGAACCGATCTCCAGTTCCAGCGCATGATCGCCCGCCAGCGGATGCAGGCTGTTGGCGAATTGCTTCACACCTTCCGCCAATGCGCCATCTGCACTTCTTCCAATAAAATTTTCAGCACCTTTTGCGGTGAGGATGGTTAATATAGTGGCGTCTTTATCTTTCCGGCCCTTTCGTTCCGTTTTCACATAAAGGTCCACGGATTCGGAACCAAGTTCCTTTAAACGCACCCCTTTGTATTCAGTATACCCTTTGTTGTTTTTCCCGGAGTACCCTCTTTTTTTCATTTCCTGCTTCACCGCTGTTTCCACCACATCGGGTGGATAAGGCAGCTCGGAGATGGTGGCGGGATATGTTTTTTTATTGTAGGAAGCCGTGCCTTCTGTGCTTTGAGCGAGGGCAGACACGCCAAAAAAAAGGACGGAAAGGAGAAGGGTAAAATTGCGCATACGCATAAGTTTTTGCCTGCTAAAGATACAAAAACCAATTGCTTCCAGTAGGTTTGTCGAACATTCGATTACCATTGAGCAGCATTAAACAACTGGCAGGACAAACTTTCTGGTACGGGCTCAGCAGCATGGGCGCCCGCTTCCTTAATTATTTGCTTACCCCTTACCTTACCGGCACCATGACCACCGAAGGGTATGGTGAAATGAGCATTGTGTATGGCGCCGTGCCTTTGCTGAACGTGATTTTCGCTTATGGACTGGAAACCGCTTATTTCCGTTTCGCGAAGCAGGGTAAGGAGCGGGAAGTGTACAATACTACTTCGCTTTCCATCATCTTCACCACTCTAATCTTCACGACCCTGCTCATCAGTTTCAGGGAGGAACTGGCAACGCTGGCGCTGATTCCGGCACACCCGGATTACATCACCATGATGGCGCTTATCATCGGACTGGACGCGCTGGCCATTCTTCCGTTCACCAAACTCCGGCAGGAAGGAAGGCCCATTAAATTCGCCACCATCCGCATCGCCAGTATTCTGATCAATATCGGGGCGGTGTATTTCTTTATTTCCGTATTGCCGGAATTGAAAGAGCAGTATCCTAACAATACCATCTTTGCGCTCTATAATAAGGATCACCAGGTAGGCTATGTGATCATGGCCAACCTGCTGCAGGCCTTCTTCACCCTTATTTTCCTTTCCAGGGAATGGCTCTCCATCAAATTCCAGTTCAACGCACGCCTTTGGAAGGAGATTATGGTCTACGCGCTCCCACTTACCATCGTGGGCTTCGGAGGCATGATTAACGAAACAATCGACCGGCTGATGTTGCCTTGGCGACTGGGTATAGACGTGGAAGCGGCCAAAGGAGAAACAGGCATTTACAACGCGGTGTACAAGCTTTCGCTCCTCATTACTTTGTTTGTGCAGGCTTTCCGTATGGGCGCCGAACCGTTTTTCTTCAAACAGGCTGAGGGGGAGAACGCGCAGAAAACGTACGCCAGGGTCATGAAATTTTTCGTGATCGCTGTTACAGGCATGTTCCTGTTCGTGGCCCTTTACCTGGAAGCCTGGAAACACTTTATCCAGAACCCGGAAATGTGGGTAGGGCTGAAAGTGGTGCCCATCCTGCTTTTCGCGAATATCTTCCTGGGCATATACTATAACCTTTCGATCTGGTATAAAATTTCGGGCAGAACACGGGCGGGCGCCACCATTACCCTGGTGGGCGCGGGCATTACGCTGCTGGTGAACTATTTCTTTATCCCCTATTTCAGTTATATGGCTAGCGCCTGGGCCACATTCCTCTGTTACGGTACCATGATGGTCATCTCTTTCACCTGGGGTCAGAAAGTTTACCCGGTTCCTTACGCCTGGAAAAAACTGCTCGCCTACATGGTCATTGTGGCCCTGTTGTTCTTTGTGCACAAGGGACTCACGGCAGTTGTTGCCAACAAAGTATTTTATTACGCGCTCGCTACATTATTACTGGCGGCATACGGATTTTTCATTCTCCGGGTGGAAAGAAAAGAATTCAAAAGGTTCCCGGTGATCGGGAAATACCTCTAGCGGTTAAGAAAGGGATTATGTTTTTTCTCATATCCGATTGTTGTGGGTTCTCCATGCCCGGGATATACCACCGTTTCGTCAGGCAGCGTAAAAAGTTGGGTTCGGATACTGTTCAGCAGCACCTCCATACTTCCGCCCGGGAGGTCGGTTCGGCCGATGCCTTCGTGGAAAAGCACATCTCCCCCTATCACAAAGCCCTGTTCCGCATGGTAGAACGAAACACTTCCGGGAGAATGTCCTGGTGTAAACAATACCTGGAGACGATCGGCCCCAAAAACAACATCGGTACCTTCCTGTAACCAGTGCATCGGGCCGGTGTAAGGTTCAAAGGGTAGTTGCCACATCAGTCCGGAGGCGGGGGCCATTTTATACACCTGCTCTTCGGCGGGATGGAGCCAGGGTTGCAGCCCCCAGGTTTCGGCCACAAACTTGTTTCCGAAGACATGATCGAGGTGTCCGTGGGTATTTAACAAAAGTTTTACTTCCATTCCCCGAACTTCAATCCATTGTTTCAAAACTTGCTTTTCTTCATCAAAATAACAGCCGGGATCAACAACTATACATTCATTTTTTTCGTTATGAAGTAGGTATGTATTCTCCCGGATAGGGCTGAACGTAAATGTTTCGAGGGTGAGCATAATTTTTAAATGATGGATTTTGAATTTTGAATGATGGCTGTTGAGTGCAGAAAAGTTGAAGGAATTTTAGCGAACGCACAAGGCAGGTGCATTTTTTGCTGTAAAAACCAAGCCAATCCAATTCAAAATTCAACATCCAACATCCAAAATTCCCAAAAGGAATTAACCCGAAAGGTATAATTTTAGATTCTAATTCAATAGTATGCAATTTCTTAAGAATAAAATTGTCGGGAGCCTGCAGTTGTGCTGTATGCTGCTGGCAACCCTTACATCCGTGGCGCAGGTGAGTTCTGTTGAATTCGGGAAGAACAGGGTACAACACAGAAAATTCACCTGGCAATACTACCAGTCGCCCAATTTTAATACCTATTTCAGCGATAACGGGCTAACGCTGGGCAAATATGTGGCGCAACTGGCGGAACAGGAACTGGGGCAACTGGAAAATTTTATTGAAGAGGGACTGCAACGCAGGATCAACCTGGTGGTGTACAATAATTTCGATGACCTTCAGCAATCCAACATCGGTGCCAACATCGACTGGCAGAATACGGGTGGGATCACGAAACTTGTGAACAATAAAATGATCGTGTACTTCACCGGCGATCACAACAACCTTAAAAAGCAAATTCGCGAGGGCATTGCCCGGGTATTGCTCGAAAACCAGCTCTTCGGCGAGGACCTCGGTGAATTCGCCGCCAACCAGGCCCTGCTCGATCTTCCTAAATGGCTCACCGACGGCTACGTGAAATTCGCCGCTGAAAACTGGAACGCCACACTCGACGACCAACTTCGTTCCGCCATGCTGAACGGCAGCTACCGTAACTTCTACCAGTTCGCTTTCGATAAACCTGAACTCGCGGGCCAGGCATTCTGGTTCTATATCGCCGAAGTGTATAAGATTGAAAATGTTCCTTATTTCCTATACCTCGCGAGGGTTTATAAAAACCTAAACACGGCCAGTCAGCGGATATCCAAAAAGAAATTTAAAGGGCTGCTCTCCGATTTCATGACCTTCCAGCAGGAAAAATATTACAAAGATATCCGGTCCCGCCGCAACGTTCCCAAAGGAACCGTTTCCGTAGTGGAACAGGTAGGCCCCCGCAAAGATTTCTTCCGCTTCTCCCCCAACCCGGCTCCCCGCAGCCAGACCTATGCTTTGGTGGAGTTTAAGAACGGGCAATACAGCGTTGTACTGTACGATAATTTTATCTTCAGAAAAGTACTGCTGAAATACGGGGTGCGTTCCCGCGACAATGAGATCAATCCCAACTACCCGCAACTGGCCTGGGATCCGAAAGGAACCCGTCTTGCAGTGCTTTATACGGAAGAAGGTAAGATCAAACTATTCGTATATGATGCCCTTAAAAGGTACAAGCCCGTGAAACAGGAACTGGATATGTTCAACCAGATTCAGGACATGAAATATATGCTGAACTCGAATACCCTCCTGTTCAGCGCCGTGCGCAACGGGCAGACCGATATCTACATTTACAAAATTGAAACACAACAGATCGAACAGGTCACCAACGATATTTACGATGACCTGGACGCCACGTTCGTGAGCTTTCCCAATAAAACGGGAATCATCTATTCTTCCAACAGACCGTCACCCGATGCGCCCACCGGCGATAGTATTCTTCCCAACGGCAGGTACAACATTTACCTCGCCAGCAACTGGAACGAAAAAGAAAATTACCGCCAGCTCACCAAACTCACCAATATGCAGTTTGGCGACGCCCGGATGCCCACCCCTTACAATAGCTACCATTTCACCTTCGTATCCGATGAAAATGGGATCGCCAACAGGTACGCGGGCTTCTTCTCCACCCGCAGGGCCGGTTTGGATACCCTCGTGATCATCGGAGAAGACATCCTTCGCAATCCCGAAAAATCGGAGGTGGATTCTACCCTTAAATTGTGGGGTAAGAATGATATCGACTCACTGGCTTTCGTTTCCATCACCAGCGATTCCGCCTACGTATTCCCGATCACCAACTATTCCAGTGGTTTGAAAGAAACCAAGATAGCAGGTGAAACCGGCGTGGTAAGTGAAGTAACGCAACAGGACGATTTCAAATACCTCTACAAACTAAAAGTGAATGAGACGGCGTTGAAAAGAAGAAACGTCTCCGCCAAACCTACCGAATGGATGAAGCGCAGGATGCAGGAAGAAAAGATCGCCAGCGGACAGGCCACCATATTTAAACCGGCCGCGCCGGATACCACGAAGAAGAACATCTTCCAGACCGAATTCGGAAACGATACGGCCGTTACCAACCTTCCAGTATTCGATGATGTGCCGCAAAAACAATCGGTGCTTGCAAAATCAAGGCTGTTCGATTATAAACTGAAATTCTTCAGCGATTACGTGGTGGCAGGATTCGACAATAATGTATTGGTAAACAAATTCCAACCTTACCAGGGCGGAACAGGTCCTGTTCGTCTCGCCAACAACAACGTCATCAACGGGATCATCAGGATGGGTACCTCTGACCTTTTCGAGGACATTAAGTTCACCGGAGGATTCAGGATCAACCCCAACCTGAGCGATAACGAATACCTTTTCAACTTCCAATACCTTAAAAAAAGGATTGATTGGGGCATAACGTATTATCGTTTATCCGAACGTGGCCCAGCCTTGTTCTCCGATGGCTCCAATGTCAGGATTCCGTTGCTCGCGAAGCTGTACTCCAATCTATACCAGGCGAACTTTAAGTACCCTTTTGACCGTATCCGCAGTTTGCGGGCCAATGTAGGCATGCGGAGTGACAGGTACACTTTTAAATCAGATATTTATATACCGCCTACACGAAGATTTGAAGATACGACTACCAACTTCCTGTTAACGCATATTGAATATGTGTACGACAACTCCATTAATCCCACACTGAATATCTGGAATGGGCTTCGTTACAAGATATTCATGGACTGGAACACAAAAGTCAGCAATGTGGGCCAACAGGAAGGACGCTTCCTCTTTAATGTGGGATTCGATGCCAGGAACTATGTGCCCATTTACAGAAACCTGATATGGGCCGTGCGTGCAGCGGGCGACTTCTCCTGGGGAACACAAAAAATGATCTATTACCTGGGCGGTACCGATGGATGGCTCTTTCCAAAGTTCAATGATGCCAACAAGCCCGATCCCGATAACAATTATGCCTACCAAAGCCTTGCGCTTAACCTCCGCGGTTATAACCAAAACGCTGCAAATGGAAACAACGCCCTCACCATCAATAGTGAAGTGAGGTTACCGGTATTCACCACCCTGTTCAACAAACCCATCAACAACGCATTCCTGCGCAATTTCCAACTTGTTCAGTTCCTGGACCTGGGAGCGGCATGGAATGGAGCGTATGATAAGTTGTCGCGGCCATACCAGGTATATAATGACGAGGGAAATACAGGAAACCCAATTGCAGTGAAAATAAAAGCGGCCGGCTTAGGCCCCTTCGTTGGGGGATATGGTTTTGGCGCGAGAAGTACCTTACTGGGTTATTTCCTGCGAGGAGATTTTGCATGGGATATGAACGGATTTTTCAAAGGAAAGCCAATGTTCTATCTCTCTATGGGACTGGACTTCTAAATAACTGTCCTGCACTTTACGGTAAGCGCCCGGCCTTGTGTCGGGCGTTTTTATTGCATTGCGTTGTACCTTCCCCTTATGAAACGATTGCTTTTAACCTGCAGCAAACCTTTACTGCTCCTTTGCACATGTTGCATCTTACTGGCGGAACTCTACGGTCAGCGCAAACTTCATTACAGGCCCGAAGGAAATAGCTTTGTAAAAGCTTCGGGAGAAAGAAAATTCAACCGGGCATTGTACGGCACCAATACAGGCTTCCGCGCCGAAACCGGTGATCTGCCGGAATTCGCGCTCTATATGCCGGGCATGGGGGGCAACCTTCGATTTTTCATCCGCAACGGCAACCGTTCAAAACCGCTCACAAAAGCTGATGAGATCCAAACTGTTTACAGGCCCGGCACCATGGAATATATTGTAAAAGATGAACTGTTCGGGACCGGGCAACTGAACATAAAAGCCGCCGCGCTTGCGGACCAGGAAGGCCTGGTGCTTGAAATGAGTGGCAGTGGTTTGCCCGCAGCGCTGGAGCTTTATTTTGTTTACGGCGGCGCTACGGGTAAAAAATTCTCCCGCGACGGTGATATCGGCGCTGACCCCGAATCATCGTTTTACCTTCAACCAGATTACTGTAAAGGCAATACTTTCATACTGCACCAACAATCATTCAGGCTACTTTACGGGGCTACGCAAAAATTAAGTGTCTCCGAATACGAATCTCTGTTCGCTGAAAAAAAAGCCAAAGCCATCCATGGTGTATTTCCGGGAGCATTGGCAATAGGTGACGCGACGGATTTCCAGGATACCCTGAAAGCCGGATCCGAAAAAAACGCGCCTGTTGTTTACGGCAAAACAACGGTAAATGAACAGCAGCAATACCTCCTTTTATACCATCCCGGAACTGAACGGAATTTTCTTACAGTCTCGCAATTGCCTTCCCTTTTCAAAGAAGCATTGCTTTCCGCCACCACACTCGCCAACCGTGTACAATTGGAAACGCCCGACCCGTATCTGAATACATTAGGTGGCGCACTCAGTATGGCGGCCGACGCCATCTGGGAAGACCCGACCTTCCTACACGGCGCCGTGGCATGGCGCATGCGGCTCAACGCCTGGCGCGGCGCTTATGCCGCTGATCCGCTGGGATGGCACGACCGGGCACAACGGCATTTCTCCAGTTATGCCCTCTCGCAGTTGACCACTCCTTTAACTGGTCCCATTGTGGCCGATACCGCACTTAACCTGGCGCGGCAACAGGAGAAAATAGGCAACAGTCTTTTCAGCAGCGGATACATCTGCAGAAATCCGAATGGAGACATACGGCCCCATCATTATGATATGAACCTTGTTTTCATCGACCAGCTGTTCACGCATTTCAACTGGACCGGCGACACGGCCTTTATGCGGAAGATGTGGCCCGTAATAGAAAGACACCTGGCCTGGGAAAAAAGAAATTTCGACGCCGATAACGATGGGTTGTACGATGCGTATTGCTGCATCTGGGCCAGTGATGCGCTCCAATACTCCGGCGGCGGCGTGGCACATTCCTCCGCCTACAATTACAGGGCCAATAAGCTCGCAGCGGTTGTTGCAAGAAAGATGGGTTTCCCTTTTAAGCAATATGAACTGGAAGCAGCACGCATAATGGAAGCCGTGAACAAACAGTTATGGCTAACCGATAAAGAATGGTTCGCGGAATACATGGATGGCAGCTGCAACAAACTCGTTCACCATGCTGCGGGGCTCTGGACCGTTTACCACCTGATGGAGTCGGGCCTGCCCGATGTAACCCAGGCCACAAAAACGCTCCGGTACGTGGATACGCATATCCCTCATTTGCCTATGGAAGTGGAAGGCTTTAAGCCAGGGGAATTGGTCCTCTTGTCTACCACCAACTGGCAGCCCTATACCTGGTCGATCAACAATGTGGCGCTTGCGGAAATACTACATACTTCGCTGGCGTACTGGCAGGGGCAACGCAAAGAAAAAGCATACCAGTTGTGGCGAAGCGCTTTGATAGAAAGTATGTATTTCGGCGCATCGCCCGGCAGCTTTCAGCAACTGTCTGATTACGATGCTTTCCGGGGAGAACTGTACCGCGATTTCGCCGATCCTGTAGGGATGGCCGCCAGGTCGTTGGTAGAGGGCTTATTTGGCATAAAACCGGAAGCGCTGAAAGATACCCTTTTTATTGAACCGGGATTTCCTGCGGCATGGGACCACGCCAAACTAAAGTTGCCGTTGATAGATATGTCGTACCGGAAAGATGGCAGGAAAGAGACCTACCATATTAACCAGCGGCTGCAACAACAACTCCACCTCGAATTGAAAGTACCCGCCCGCGGCTGGCGCATCAGTAAGTTGCTCGTAAATGGTAAAGTATACCGGAACTATTCTACAAAGTCTGGAGCAACCTATCCCCAACTATCCATCAAAGTACCGCGTGCCGCTTCGTATGCGATCGAAATATTTTGGGAGGAAACACTGGTTCCACAGGAATACCAGGCGGAGATAGAGGTCAACAATAAACAGTATACTTTAAAAAGAGCACATCTTTCCCTGGGACTGAATGCACTCCGAGAAAAAACATATTCCCTTCCCGCTATAAACACAGATAAAACTGTTTTTTACCCGGAAACTAAAGGAAATTTCCACTGGAATGAGCCGGTTTTTATCACTGTAAAACCTGGTGTTTCCATAGCGGTTACCGGTGAAGGATTCAACATCATCAACAGGAGCAATAATGGAAAAACGATTACGGTATGGGTGAACGGGAAAGAAAAAAACAGGATCGAAGTAAAAGGAAAAAGTACTTCAGAACGGATCATATTAATGGAAGATGAACTGGTGGCGGGCACGAATACCATCACCTTAAAAAACGAGGATGGAAAAGTGCTTACAGAAGAAAAATACATCAACTGGAAAGTTCCGATCCGGGAAGCGCAAAGGCATATTTCATTGGGCGCTCTTTTCAACAGCAAAGTGACGGACATCTTCTCCAACAAATACCTTTCCCCACGGCCCGCCACGCCTACGTTGCAACTGCCCACGCAAGGCATCGGGAACTGGTGCTATCCATTGGTGCAGCCAGTCATCAACGATAGTGGTATCCGTTCAAAAGCAGGTGTGAACTCAGTATTTAAACTCGCTTCCGGACTGTCATTTTCCACACCATCCGATACAGGAAAAAACATTGTGTTTACCTCCACGTGGGACAATTATCCGGACAGTATTTCTTTCCCCATTTCAGGCAGCGCCTCACATGCGTACTTCCTTATGACCGGCTCCACCAATCCCATGCAAAGCCAGCTGGTGAACGGTTATATCAGCATTCAATATACAGATGGAACTACCGCCACACTTGAACTGAAGAACCCCGAAACCTGGTGGCCCATTGAACAGGACTACCTGCACAATGGCGGCGCGTTCATCCTTTCACAACCTGCACCGCCAAGGGTCAGCCTGCAAACGGGCAGGGAAATCACGCACGATTACCTATACAGCACCATAAAAGGATTCAGCACACGCGCTATTGATGGCGGGGCGGCAACCGTACTTGACCTCCCGCTTGATCCGGGTAAAACACTGTTGAGACTTACCGTAAGAACACTGGCCAACGATGTGGTGATCGGACTGATGGGTGTAACGTTTACAAAATAAAGAAGGGGTTCCCGAATAGGTCCCCCTTCCTGCGACAAATCCAAATACAAACTTGACTTATGGTTGGATAAACAATCCTGCGATCACCAATACATCCGCTTTGGAAAGCGGTTCATCAAAAGATTCCGTAGCGGCGCTCATAGAAATGTTACCGCCCACGCCTGCTAAGGAGGTGATGTTCACGCCAGCCTGAGAAACATTGTTCTCTCCAGCGTATACAGCATCAATGGCCGGGAAACCACTATCATTAGCCCCTGTAATCCATGGTTTCTGGGCGGCTGCCGCGGGCACCACGGCTTTGCGCATCACCCTGATGTGTGCGGCGTGCCTTGCTTCCACGGAATGGATATTCAAGGCGGCGGTGAGGTAAGCGCCACCTTTGGTCAATTCTTTCGCGCGTCCTTTGTAAGCCCGTACACCAGTATCTTCAAAAGCCTGCGCCACGGTAAGGAAGGTGGCATAGTTCGCGAAAACGTTTCCAAAAGTCTGGTTATTCGTAAACGAGAAAGTTGGCTTGGCGACAACGGCCGATGCACCACCCACCGAAGTAATGACCGTTTTCAAAAAATTCACGTGCGCTACCTCATCATTCTTAATCTTGGTGATGGCCTGTGTTGGCGCACCGGCGGGGATGGAGGTACTTGAGGTGGCAAGCGCCTGTGTATAAAATTCCGCCTCGAGATACTCTAGCGTTAAAGCGTAGTTGAGAATTTCCAATACGGCGGCATTGTTGGAAGACTGTGCATAGGTTTTTTTGAAGAAAGAGCCCAGCGCGACAGGAACCGCAGCCAAAGCAACTTTACCACTGAGTCCCATGAATTCACGGAGTGCAGAACGGCGGGAAGCCATTTTATCCTGTACTTCCGGATCAACCTTTTCTTCGATTACACCGATAATATTTTGAAGGTTCATAACAATTAAGTTTAGTGTGGATGATTAAATCAGGCGAGGTTATTAGCGCTCACTTTTGTTTTCAGATAGGCGTTGGCGATGGCCACCACTTCTTTCGGCGCCATGGCCATGTCCATTCCGTTGGCATCGGTGGAATCTGCGAAAGTGCCGTTGGTAATCAGGTCGCGGATATAAGCCGCATGGCGGGCTTCCACGGAAACGATCTTTCCGGCGAGTACGAGAAAATCGCCATTGGTGAGAATATTTCCCGCGCCATTGTACGCGGAAACACCGAGGTCCTCAAATGCCTTTGCGGTAGCGAGGATGCTGGCCCTGGAACTGAAGTTCACCGCGGAGAAGTTAACTTCCAGGGAAGCAATAGCACTGGTGCTGAGCGCCGCTTTAAAGAATTCACGGTGTGCGATTTCGTGGTCGCGGATGTCTTTTAATAAAGCCTGTTCCCCTGCGTTAAAGATGGTGCCGAAACTGGCGCTGGCGGCTACTTGTGTATAGAAAGCGGCTTCCAGTTGCTCCAGCGCATAGGCATAGTTGAGCACACCCGTATCGCCACTGCCTACATCAACGGCGTCATCCATGTTGTTGTCGTCATCTTTGTCGCAGGATGAGGCAAGCACAGCAATGCCTGCGGCTGCGCCCGCATAACCAAGGAATCTTCTCCTGGAATGTTTGTTCGTTGCGTGTTGGTTCAGGGCAAAAGGATCCTGATCCAAGAATTGCGTGTTGGACATACTTATTTTTTTAGAATGATGAAATACGGGGAACCGGCTACAACACCGGAGCAGGGTTTGCTTTGGATGATATACGGGGGAAGATTTGGTTTGGATTTAACATTTAAAGTTTTTTTCGGCTTCGGCAGGAGTGGCATCACGGATACCCGCAGCGTATTTTCCTCCGACCGGTGCCACCGAGGTGGTTTCCGATTCCCTTCATCCGCTATTTTCTCCGTAACTAATAGGTATAAAAACGGATTGAAGATAATTTGCTGGAATCAGTATTTTTCGGGATTAGCCATCGTTGAAAACACGGTTTCGGCGAATGTATTTTTCTGAAGTCGTGTAAGGTATTCGTGAAATGGTTATGGATTGCTGAGGAGAATTTCCATTTCTCGCTATTGCTTCATTCCTCGCAACGCAACGGCGCAACCCTTAATTAGTGGAAATTACTTTTTACGGCGGGCAGCGATGCATCGATTAAATCAGTAAGATTGGATTTACGGCCAGCAGTAGCGTAGCCTTTGAAGGATGGCCGGTTACTTCGCGTGTACCCGGAAGCTGGTATATTACTTCTATCAGATGGTAAATGCTGAAACACGTAAGGGCGCACCTTTCGGAACACCCTTACTTTTTCATAGTATCAGAGGAAATGGTTTTTAAGCCGATGCAGGCCGGAGGAAATTGACTTTCGCAATTTTAATCATAAGATAAAAGACGGTCATAAGAAAAGAATAACTCAGCGTCATGGCCCATAGTTCAAAAGAGTTTGCGGGAAAGAACACTGCGTTGCCAATGTCTTTTATAAGTTCGAAAGGATTAGACACCACATCCCAACTGTTGTAACGCCAATATCTGCCAATGTAAACACCGAAAGCATTTACTACCATAAAGCCATAGACGAAGATGAATTCTTTGAACCGGGATTTATAGGTGATAAGTCTTTCCACCCGGCTTACCGATATAAATCCCAGCAAACAGCCGTTCCAGGCGAAGGACAATATTAGCAGCAGGTCGTACCATAAAGGGATATTGCCGCGCTGCTTCAGGTGAAAGAGATCGGTAATGATATAAAAGCTGTTCGGCAGAAAAAGCAACCATCCCGCCAGGAAAAGAACACGGATCAACCCGCTGTATTTTAACGCAAGCTGCGCGAACAGCAAAGGCAGTGCGCCTAGAAAAAGGTTCCAGATCAGGAAGTAGAACGACCAATCATGCACGACCAGCGAACGTGCCACTACCAGGGCGATGCTGAAACAAACGGAGAGTACTGTAAGCCAGTAAAAATCAGATTTCTTGAGTGTTGTATGATTATTGTTCAGCGCAATGTTCATGCTTGTAAGAATTTAGGAATGAAAATGATGAGTCCTACCACCAGCGCAATGATTGATGTTACAAGCACTGCCGCGGCGGCCATGTCTTTGATGAGCTTCACCAAACGGTGCGGACCTGGGTGCAAGAGGTCCATCGTTTTTTCGATGCACGCGTTCAGTATCTCCGCGCACCATACCATGCCGATGCACAATAACAATACGATGATTTCCCAGGTCGCCATCGGAAAGTACCAGACTCCGGTCAGCACCAATACAGTGGCGAGCAAATGAATCCAGGCATGGGGTTCCCCGCGCATGAAGGCGGAAAGTCCCTGGAACGCATAGCGGAAGCCCGCTATGCGTTGTGATGGAGAGAATAGTTTTTTGAATACCATGTTTTAGCTGTTTGAAAGTGCGGGCGTTCCGTACCAGTTTATTCTTCTGGAAAAATACATGATCAGCGCCAGGGTGAAGAACAGTCCGATGCTGCCGAACAACAGCGCGTTGTCCTGTGCCTGGAGCAGGATATAAATGAAGAAGTAGAGCAGAAGCAATACCACACCGGGCAGCAACGCGAGCTTCCATTTTCCGAACAGGCTCTTCGAATAAAGGGTAATCAGTATTACCGTTGCGAGCGTGGCGATGATATAGGCCATGTCGAAATTCAGGTACTCTGAGAAAGAAAGCAGTAAGGTATAGAATATGCTCAACGCCAGACCAATCAACACATATTGAATGGGATGGACGCTTCTTTTCTGCAGTACTTCAATGAAGAAAAACAGGGAGAACGTTAACCCGATAAATAAGATGGCGTATTTCGCGGCGCGCATGGTTTTGGCATAACCATCCGCAGGCTGGATCAGGTTCACGCCGAAACGAACGTTCCCTGGTTGATGGGCCGAACCCTTCCAGTATTGCGGTAGACCGGCATTCTGCCCCAGCAGTTTCCATTGCGCTGTGAAGCCGGAATCGGTCACCACATGTTCACCCAGAAAATCACCGTCAAAAGAAGGGTCTTTCCACGTACTCTGCAAACTGGCCTGTGTACTTTCCGCCGAAGGCGAGATGAAGAAGCTGTGGGATCCCTTTAGTTTGAGATGAATGGAAAAGTTATAACCGGAAATAGAATCCAGTGTTAAAGGCACGGTTGTTACCAGCCCCTTCCCCACCACATCATTATTCTCCGCGCCCGGTGAGAACTTATGCGCCGCGCCATTCCATTGCAACACGATGTTCTCTTCCATCCCCCGCGCATCGGTGAGCCCCATGATGATGTGCGCTTTCTGCGGCAGCATCTGCTCGGGCCGCAACTGCAATACCGTTGGATCTACGGGTTTAAAGTTCCCGCTCATCGTTACATCACTGCGGTACAATATTACCTGGTATAAACTGCGTTTTCGTACTTCCGGATCAAGTTTTCCCTTTACCAACAAGTTCTCGGGAAGAAAATACGCGTTCAGTTCCCGTGTCACGATCTTTCCATCCGCCGTCTGAACCAATTCCTGGTAAGGTACCACAAGTATGGGACCGGTCAACGTTTGCGCCGAGGCCCATTTCCCGCTGACTTCAGCCTGTACTTCGGCCTGCCGCTGCTCCCGTTCACGCACAAGGTCTATGATATAGGAAGCAGGGATCAGCAGCAGTAATATCAGGATACCGATCATGGTTCCCTTGAACAAAAGTTTGAATTGCTGCCAGAAGGGAATTGAAGGCGTAGAAGGTTCTTGTTCCATTTTATAAAGGTTAAAGTTTTAAAAAGCGCTTTGAATTACAAAGTATTTAGACAAAAAAAATTATCCAAGCAGTTTGATCATTTGCTCCAATGCTTCCAGGTGCGCCTTAAATGCTTTTTCTCCGGCTTTGGAGACCTGGTAAGTCGTGTTTGTTTTACGGCCGATGAATCCCTTCTGTACCTTCACGAATCCCTGCTCTTCCAATGTTTTCAGGTGCGAAGCGAGGTTGCCGTCGGTTACTTCGATGAGTTCCTTCAGTTCGTTGAAGCTCACTTCATTGTTCACCATCAGCGCACTCATAATGCCCAGCCTGATCCTGGAATCAAAAACCTTGTTTAAATGTTCAATGGGATTCTTCATAAATTTCCTGTTCTTCAGCTCCCGGACCGCGCATCGTATTTTCTCCACATGATGATCCCGTAAAGGATATGCAGTACGCCGAAACCAGCGGCCCAAAAGTACAATCCTTTACCGGGAATCCATACATTCACCAGTCCAAGGATCACTTCACAATACCCCAGGTACCGTATGTCATCGAAAGTATATTTACTGGCATTCACCAGGGCCAATCCGTAAAAAATAAGACATGCGGGCGCCACAAAGCGCCAGTCGCTGTGCCACAGCATCCCCAGAATAAATACAGCGCCGGCCGTAAAAGGAATCAGAAAACTGCCCGCCAGTTTACGGGAGCCCGTGTCCCAAAGTTTTTCTTTCTGTTTGCGTGTTTTCTGCCAGGTAAAATAAAAGCCGCTCAGCAACGCGAGGGCCAATACGATCATTCCCAGTTGAAAGAGTTCTGTCTTCAGGAAGGAAAAACGGTCGTTCCGGTAGCCGGTTGTTTCATATCCTTCATAATAACCGTCCAGTATAAGTTTCGCTCTCGCGGCCCCTATCAACGCGATCACACCTGCACTTACACCGCTGAGCCCGCTGAGGGAAAGGAACCGGGAGGAACGGGACATCATTTTCCGGATGTCCGACAATGTTTCTAAATGTTCTTCTTTGGATTGCATAAAAGCACTTTGCACTTCAAAGTAAAGACAAGTTTCTCAATCCCGCAACAGTTTTTACAAAAATTTATGTTCCGCCTACCCCACCGGCTGGCCGCTTCCACATTCATTCACTACATTTGTTGCATGGCACGCTCGTGTATGCTGGTGTTTCTGCTTATCTTATTTCTGGCAGGAAGCACTTACGCGCAACAAAAAGTATTGATGGGTACAGTGAAAGACGCTCACAGTGATGAGATCATTCCCTTCGCCTCCGTATCGTTTCTAAAAAATAAGGCCGGTCTGCTCACCGATTCCTCGGGGCAGTTTCTGTTCCGTTTTGAAAAATGGCCCCAGGATTCATTGGAGATTACCTATGTGGGTTACCAGGCTTACTATTATCCGCTTTCCGATACCATTTCAGAAGATACCATCCGCCTAACTTTCGCTTTGGAAAGGGCCAGCATCGGCGCCGTGGTGGTAAAGTCTAAGTTCAACCGCGGACTTTCGGTGTGGAGAAGAATCGTGAAGAACAAACCACGCAACGACCGGTACCGTTTCGCCAACTTCTCGTACGAATTGTACAACAAGTTGGAACTGGACCTGAACAACATCAATAAGGATAAACTGAAGAAAGGATTGTTCACCAAACCCGTGGGCTTTATTTTCGATAATGTGGATACCACGGAAGAAAAACCTTTTCTTCCCGTTTACCTCACGGAAAGTATCTCCGATTATTTCTACCAGAAATCACCTAAGCGTTACCGTGAAGTATTCAAAGCCAGTAAAACGATCGGGATCGAGAACCAGAGTCTGGCGGAGAAACTGGGTGGCATGGACCAGAACGTGAACGTGTACAACAACTTTATTCCTGTTTTCGACAAACAATTCGTGAGTCCCGCAAGTGATAACGGAGACGCTTACTATGAATACCGTGTTACCGACACGCAATACGTGGCCGGAAAACGGTATTACCACCTGGTGTTTTCACCGAAAAGAAAGGGAGAAAATACTTTTGAAGGAGATGCCTGGATCCATGATACTACCTTCGCTATCCAGAAGATGAACCTGCGCCTGGGCAAGGAAGCGAACATCAATTTCGTGGAGAAACTGAGTATGATCCAGGAGTATAAACTGATCAATGATTCCACCTGGTTCTTATCGAAAGACAAGTTCGTGATCAACATATACCCCGTAGGAAAGAACAGTGTGGGGTTCATCGGACGAAAAACCACCACCTATAAAGATGTGGACGTGAACAGCAATAACGTGATCGCGGAATTGCAGAAGAACAAAGTGCCGGAGGAAACCATCCTTCCCCCCGAAGCCAGGGAAAAAACAGATTCCTTCTGGACCGAAAGCCGCCACGAAATGCTTTCCAAAAACGAAGCTGCGGTTTATGCCATGATCGACACCCTGCAAAAGATGCCGCTCTTTAAACGGTACACAGACATCATCGGCTTCCTGGGAACAGGTTACCTCAATACCGGCAACTTCCAGATCGGCCCCTGGTACAACTGGATCAGCGGAAACAGTCTTGAAGGCATCCGTACCCGCTTCGACCTCGGCACCAACAAGCATTTCCACAAAGACCTCTGGCTCCACGGTTATCTCGCCTACGGCTTCACCGACCAAAAAATAAAAGGGAAAGCCGAAGCGCTGTACCTCCTGAACAGGCATCCCCGCATGTACCTCTACGGCTCCTACGCCAAAGACCTCGACAACGGACAAACCTATTACGACGAGATCAGTGCCGACAACATATTCTCACTCGCCATCCGTAAACAAGGGGTGCCCCTGAAATTCATGATGATCGAGGAACAACGTTTTGAATTCTTTAAAGAATGGAACATCGGTTTCTCTGCATTGCTCACCACCAGCAGGAAAACCTTCGATCCACTACGCAATCTTCCAGATAAATCCTATTTCAACAACGGCGCAAAAGGCATTCCGCTCACGAACTTTGAAACCTCATTGCGCCTTCGTTTCGCCTACCTAGAAAAATTTCTGGAGAACAATTTTTTCAGAACAAGTTTAGGTAGTCCGCTCCCTATCGTGGAAGTGAAATACAGTAAAGGCATATCAGATATCTTCAACAGCAGTTACGATTACCACAAAATAAGCGGCAGCATCTCCGACTACCATAAGATCCCGCCCTTCGGCAGCGTGTATTATAACCTTTTCGGCGGAAGAACAATAGGTACACTCCCCTACATGCTCCTTGATATTCATCCCGGCAACGAAATCTATTACTACAACAAATACGCCTTCAACATGATGAACCGCTTCGAGTTCATCGGCGACCGGTACACAGGGTTCAACGTGGAACATAATTTTGGAAACGGCATCTTCCGCCTTACGAACATCACCCGCAAACTCAAATTCCGCCAGTTCTGGAGCGCGAAAGGCATCTGGAGTACACTTAGTGATGCCAACAAACAACTGAACTTCGTTCCCGACGCGCCATTCCGCGCACTGGATAAGAAACTCTACCTGGAACTGGGCACGGGGGTGGATAATATTCTGCGGGTGTTCCGCGTGGATTTTGTTTGGAGAGTACTGCCCACGCCATTGCCGATACGGCAACAGCAGCGGTTCGGGGTGTTCGGGAGCTTCAGGGTGGCTTTCTGATCACGCGAAGACGCACTGCTTCGTTCCTCGCAGGAGCAGGGGGCGCAAGGAGGGGTTGAGTGTGTGGCGGGTTGAGGAATAGCGGAGAGAGATTTTCTCGCGATTGCTTGGTTTCTCGCAACGGCGCGGCGACGCAACGGGCTGTTGAATAGCTGACGAATGGTTGGTATTTATGATATTTATTTTCGGTTATCCCTTACTGTGAAATATTTTAATTTTTCCCCAGAAGAAAAAAATAAGTGCCGTTAATAATAATCTCAACAAGAAATTAAATCAACGACCAGCGTTGCGTCATTGCGTCGTTGCGAGAAATAAAACCAAAAGTACCTTTACAATTAAACAGCAACTCCCCAATAATTAAGGCCTTGCTGCCTTGCTCCTGCGAGGAACGAAGCAGTGCTTCTTTCCGTTGCATAGTGCGCAGCACAAAGCAATCGCGTGAAAAAAACTACCCCACCGCCTCCACCGCCCGCACAATCACCTCGCAAGCAGCCACAATCTCTTCTTCCGTAATACTCAGTGGCGGCCCGATTCGCAAACACTCCGGCGCGAAAAGAAACCAATCCGTTAACACCCCGTTCTCAATACAGAAATCAATTACTTTTTTATTGGTGTCGAAGGAATCGAATTCGATCGACAGCCATAGTCCTTTGCTGCGCACCGCTTTGATGCGGGGGTGCTTCAGGTTGGTAAGGAACAACGCTTCTTTCTCCGGGATATCCTGCATGTAACCCTCTTCTATCAAAGCTTTCATCCCGGCGTAGCCGGCCGCGCAACACACCGGGTGACCACCAAACGTGGTGATATGCCCGAGTACCGGATTCTCCGTTAAGGTCCACATATTTTTATGGGAAGAAACAAAGGCGCCCAGGGGCATCCCGCCGCCCAGGGCTTTACCCAGCAATAAGATATCGGGTACTATGCCGTATTGTTCAAAGGCCCATAAAGTACCTGTTCTGCCAAAGCCTGCCTGTATCTCATCCAGTACCAGTAAGGTGCCGGTGGCGGTGCATTTTTCGCGGAGCGCCTGCATCCATTCGAAGGAAGGTGCGTGTACGCCCGATTCAGCCTGGATGGTTTCCGCAAATACCGCCGCTACATCTTCGGTTATATATTCCAGTGAGGAATGCTCGTTGTAGTTCAAATGAAGAATATCGGGCAGCAAAGGACGGTAGGCGTTCCGCCAGTATTCATCACCGATCATACTCAGCGCGCCTTGTGTGCTGCCATGGTAGCTTTTGTTGAAAGCGATGATGCGGGTACGACCTGTAACACGTTTGGCCAGCTTCATCGCACCTTCCGTGGCTTCCGCTCCTGAATTGGTGAAGTAAATGGAGTCCAGCGCAGCAGGAAGATGGTTGGCCAGCAATTCGGCATAGGCCACCTGCGGGGTTTGCACCAGTTCACCATACACCAGCAGGTGCATGTAGGTTTCAGCCTGTTCTTTCACGGCCTGCACCACAGCAGGATGGCAATGACCAATATTGCATACACTGATCCCGGCGATCAGGTCGGTATAAGTCTTGCCATCGGCGTCCCATAAGGTACAGCCACTCGCTTTCACCACATCTATCGCCAGCGGCGCAGGCGAGGTTTGTGCTACGTGTTGCAGGAACAACTGTCTTTTTCCCAGGGCTTTTACTTTCAATGCGTCCATGCGGCAAAGTTGCGCTATTTATTGGTTTTCTTGCCTATTTTGCGTGTTATAACCAATACAAAAAGATATGCCCGTTATTCTGCCCGTGAACGGAATTGAACCCAGCTTCGGAGAGAACTGCTTCATCGCCCCCAATGCCACGATTGTGGGAACGGTGGTGATGGGCAACGATTGCAGCATCTGGTTCAACGCGGTAGTAAGGGGAGATGTGAATGCCATTTACATGGGGAATAAAGTAAATGTGCAGGATGGCGCGGTGATCCATTGCACGTACCAGAAAACAGCCACTAAAATCGGCAACAGTGTTTCCATCGGACACAATGCGATTGTGCACGGCTGCACCGTGGAAGACAATGTGCTGATTGGGATGGGCGCTATTGTGATGGACAATGCCGTGATTGGCAACCATTCCATTATAGCGGCAGGCGCAGTGGTGCTGGAAGGTACCATTGTGGAACCCGGATCCGTTTACGCCGGTGTTCCCGCCAAAAAAGTAAAAGACATCTCCCATGAGCTGATCCACGGGGAAATTGAACGCATCGCCAACAATTACCTGATGTATTCGGGTTGGTTCAAATAATAAGCACGGATGGAATTCGTTTTAAAGAAAATCCTACCCATGAAACCTGTATCACATCTTTTGAAATGTACGCTCCTGATGGCAGCCGCAATGATATTGCTGACCGCGTGTTCCCGCAAAAGCGGATGCCCCACCAATGGAAAGAATGTGGGTGCCGAAAGATTAATGAGTGGAGAGAAACTTCCTAAAGCAAAGAAATTCAGGGCTTAACACTACCATTTTTTTTCTTCTATCGACTCCAGGATATTGTAATAGCTCACATACCTGTTCTCGGAGATAATACCTTCGGCCACGGCATCTTTGATGGCGCAACCCGGCTCGTTGATGTGCAGGCAGTTGTTGAACTGGCATTCCTGCAAAAGCGCGCGCATTTCCGGGAAATAGTGGGAAAGTTCCTGTTTGGGGATATCTACCAGTCCAAATTCCCTGATCCCCGGGGTATCAATTATTTTCCCCCCGAAAGGCAGGTCGAACATTTCGGCGAAAGTAGTGGTATGCATGCCCTTTCCACTCCAATCGCTCACTTCGGTGGTACGCAGGTCCAGTTCAGGGAATATTGCGTTGATAAAGGTGGATTTTCCCACGCCGGAGTGTCCGCTCATTAAGGTGGTTTTATCTTTCAGCAAAGCCTTTACCTCTTCCACCCCTTCATTTTTCATCACACTCATACCGGCCACTTTGTAGCCGATAGCGGTGTACATTTCCCGGAGCGCTTCCAGTAAAGCGTGTTCCTTCTTCTTATATACATCCGTTTTATTGAACACGATCACCGCGGGCACATGGTATGCTTCCGCCGCTACCAGGAACCTGTCCAGGAATCCCTGAGAAGTGCGGGGTTCCTTCAGTGTGGCGATCAGCAATACCTGGTCGAGGTTGGCTGCCACGATATGCTGACTGAATTGTTTATTTGGGGAACGGCGCGCGATATGGTTCTTCCGTTCATGAATATGGGTAATGGTGGCTGTTTTTTCCAGTTCATTTTCCACTTCCATATCTACCCAATCGCCAACGGCAACCGGGTTGGTGGAGGTAATGCCATCAATTTTGAAAATGCCTTTGATCCGGGCGTTCCAGGGTGCTCCGCTTTCGGTTTTGGTCTGGTACCAGGAGCCGGTTGATTTGTAAACGAGTGCTTTCAGTATGGTGTTTTTAGAATGATAAGCTTGGATTGGAATTTGTGCCGAATCCAACGCAATCTGCATAAAATTCAACATCCAACATTCAAAATCCAAAATTCTTTTACGGGAACTTCCGCAACAACGTGTAACGCAGTATCATCTCCAGCGCCAGCAATCCCAGCGCAAGTACCACGAATGGGAAGAATTTTTCGTTTGAACGGGTATATGTGGTTACTTCAATTTTAGTTTTCTCCAACTTGTCAATCTCCTGGTAGATGGTTTTCAGCCCTTCCTTGTCTTTGGCGCGGAAGTATTTGCCTCCAGTTTCCTCTGCGATGCGGGTGAGGAGTTTTTCATCGATGTTCACCTTTTCGATCTGCATGATCACGCCGCGGGAAGTTTGTTGTGGTACCGGCGCCATTCCTTCAGAACCTACCCCGATGGTATATACTTTTATGCCCAGTGTTTTCGCCATTTCCCTGGCCGTGGAGGGATCGATAAGACCACCATTGTTTTCCCCGTCGGTCAACAGGATCACAATGCGGGAAGCGGCTTTGGAGTCTTTTAGGCGGTCCAGGCTGGTGGCGAGCCCGGAACCGATGGCGGTACCATCTTCTAAAAATCCACTTCTCATGCTGAAGAGCTGGTTTTTGAGGATGGCTTTATCCGTGGTGAGTGGGCATTGCGTGAAACTTTCTCCGGAGAAGATCACCAGGCCTATGCGGTCGGTGAGGCGCTGATCAATGAAATTTGCGGCCACTTCTTTCGCGGCTTCGAGCCTGTTCGGCTGGAAATCCTGGGCCAGCATACTGCCGCTCACATCCATACACAACATAATATCCACCCCTTCCCCGTTGAACTGTTCTTCCGTGTTTCGTTCCTGCGGTTGTGCGAGCGCAACAATGAGCGCGGCCATACCCAGCGCTCTGAAAATGAAAGGCAGGTGCCTCAGGTACTGCTTCCAGGAACCGGATTGGAAATGTTTTGTAGTAGATACCAGCAAGGTGCTTTTACCCTGCCTCAGGGAACGGATGTACCAGAACACCATCAGCGGGATCAGCAACAGCGCCCATAACACCCAGGGACGTGCGAAAACGATATGTTGCAGCCAGTCGTACAGCACTATGGTTGGTTGTTTAAACTTTTAATAATGTGGCGGATGCTGCCAATATGCGTGCTGTGCTCGTTCGGTGCCGGTTCATACTTCGCGAACTTCACCAGGTTGCAGGTACGCAGGGTTTGCGCCAGCAATTTGTAATCATCCTCCGGCAAAGGCGTTTTCTCCACTTCCAGCAGCAGGTCGTAAGTTGTTTTTCCAAACGCGTTCCAATTGAACTTTCGTTTCAGGAAAATGCGGAAAATGTAGGTCAAGCGCGTGTACCGTTCTTTTACCGGCATCTCCTCCGTTTCCAGGTCGTTCAGCAATTTCATGGCTTCTTCGTAAGGAGAAAGGTGCTCGTACCGCTTGATGGCCGGATGCTTATTGCGGTTCTTTCTCCACCAGAAAAAGATGAGCACGAGCGCCAGCAGACTGCCAACACCGGCGATCCAGTACAACCAGTTGATGTCGCCTTTTACTTCCTGTATATCTTTGATATCGTGGTATTCCTGCGGAACGCCGTTGGGAGAATACGTGACTTCAATAGGAATGGAATCGGACCGGTAAATGCGATCCCCCACTTCCAGGTGAAACGGCGGGATAACCTGCCTGCCGGAATCGAAACTGGTGAGCACCAGTTCCTGTTGAAGCAGGACCATTCCGCCCTGAATACTGGTATCTATCTTCCCCTGTTCAATCAGTTCAAAACCCGGAAGCGAATCGGCGATGGGAAAACCGGTAATCGCATTCTGGTCGCCAGTAACGGATATGTTTAACCGAAACTGATCGCCGATGAATAGCTTTTGCTTATCAGCTTTGGCCTGCACCTGCAACTGGGCGAATGCGGACAGGCAAATGAAGTTCAGCAGGAAAATTGGTATATATCGTAATGGGTTCTTCAACACTTACATTCTTTTGATAAAAAACTGTTGCAGCACTTTCACATAATCCTCATCTGTTCTGATGTAGAGCAGGTCGGCGCCCGCTTTCTTAAAATGTTCCTGGCACTGTGCTTCGTTTAAGCTGAACTGTTGTTTATAGGCGTACTGCACTTTAGCGCTGGAAGTATCTACCCAGGTAGTGGCGCCGGTTTCAGCATCTTCCACTTCCATCAGGCCAACGCGCGGCAGTTCCATATCCATTTTATCATAAACCTTTATACCGATCAGGTCATGCCTTCTGGCGGCCACTTTTAAAGCATCTTCATATTGTTCATCCACAAAATCGCTGAGCAGGAAAGCGATGCAGCGGTGCTTCAGCATATTGTTGGTGAAACGGATCGCTTCTTCAATGCGGGTGCCCTTTCCTTTGGGTTCGGCGGTGAGCAGTTCCCTTACGAGGTAAAGAATATGGTCGCGTCCTTTTTTCGGGGGGATGTATTTTTCGATCCGATCCGAAAAGAATACAGCGCCTACTTTATCCTGGTTCTTCATGGCGCTGAAAGCCAGTACGGCGCATATTTCAGTGATAAGGTCCTTTTTACGGAGGTGAGAAGTGCCGAAGAGAGAACTCTTTGAAATATCTACCATCAGCATCATCGTGAGTTCACGCTCCTCTTCAAAAACTTTGCTGTACGGGTGCCCGAGCCTTGCGGATACGTTCCAGTCGATGAACCTGGTATCGTCTCCCGCCTGGTATTCGCGTACTTCTTTAAAAAGCATACCCCTTCCTTTGAAGGCGGAATGGTATTCGCCTGCGAAGAGGTGGTTGGTGAGCTTTTTACTTTTTATTTCGAGTTCACGTACCTTTTTTAATATGGTCTGGATGTTGCTCATAGGTTATGGCACATCGATGGCACGGAGTACTTCATCCACCACATTTTCGGCACTGATGTTCTCGGCTTCCGCTTCGTAGGTGAGCCCTATGCGGTGGCGCATCACATCTTTGGCGATGCTGCGTACATCTTCGGGTATCACATAGCCTCTTTTCTGGAGGAAAGCATGTGCACGGGCCGCGAGCGCCAGGTTGATGCTGGCCCGGGGCGAACCGCCATAACTGATGAGTGGCTGGAGTTTGGAGAGTTTATACTGATCCGGGAAACGTGTGGCGAACACGATGTCCAGGATATAATTTTCAACTTTTTCGTCCATATAAATCGAACGGACGAGGTCCCTCGCTTCCAGTATTTCCTGCATGGACACCACGGGATTCACCTTCGCGGCTCCTTCCCCGAGTACCTGCTGTCGGATGATCTGTTGTTCTTCGGATTTGGAGGGGTAGCCCACGACTACTTTCAGCATGAACCTGTCTACCTGCGCTTCGGGCAGCGGATAAGTGCCTTCCTGTTCCAATGGGTTCTGGGTGGCCAGTACGAGGAAGGGTTCCTGTAAACGATAGGTGTTTTCGCCGATGGTCACCTGTTTTTCCTGCATGGCTTCGAGGAGGGCGCTCTGCACTTTGGCGGGGGCACGGTTGATTTCGTCGGCGAGGATGAAGTTGGCGAAGATGGGCCCCTTTCTCACCACGAACTCGTGCTTTTGCTGGTTGTAGATCATGGTACCCAGCACATCGGCGGGAAGCAGGTCGGGGGTGAACTGAATCCGGCTGAAATGCGCGTCCACCGCTTGCGACAGTGATTTGATGGTAAGGGTTTTGGCCAGACCGGGAACGCCTTCCAACAGTACGTGCCCGTTGCTCAATAACCCGATCAGCAGGCGATCGAGCATGTATTGTTGTCCTACGATCACTTTGGAAAGCTCCTGCTGCAATCTTTCCGTGAAATTGCCCGCCAACTGTATCTTCTCGTTCAGCAAACGGATATCCTCGGCTGTTTTCACCATACTTTTAAGCGATTGGTTTAGATGTTCGTGTTGTGCAATTTAAAGAAGTATGCAAAGAGTTGGCCAAAAAAAGAACAGGGTGGCCCAAGGAAATGATGAGCGGATCCGTTTTTTTCCGTCCGGCAAACGATAAAAAAACGGGTTGCCGCTTTGTGTAAACACGCGGATGGTAGCGGAAAAGCACCTCGGTGGCACCGGTTTTACCAAAAACTACAGATTTCACCATTATCACATAGCATAAAACGAAGCTGAAATCACGGACAATTTTCCTGACAAAACACCTGCTTACGAAAGGTATTTTCCTACAATCGGCACTCTTCTACCTACCCCGAAGGCCTTGGTACTTACCCGGATGATGGGACAGAACTGGTTGCGTTTGTATTCGTTGGTGTTCACAAGTTTCAATACCCTGTTCACCAGTTGCGGATCAAATCCCGCGGCAATGATGGCGCCGGGTCCCATCCTCTTTTCGATGTATTGGAAAAGCACCTGGTCGAGTTGGTCGTAGTCGGGCAGACTATCGCTGTCCTTTTGGTTGGGCCGCAACTCGGCGGAAGGCGCTTTGGTAATGATGTGTTGGGGGATAATTTCTTTGTGCCGGTTGATGTACTGCGCAAGGGCGTACACCTGTATTTTGTACACATCGCCCAGCACGCTGAGCCCGCCGGCCATATCGCCATAAAGCGTGCCGTAGCCGGTGGCCAGTTCACTTTTATTGGAAGTATTCAGGAGGATATAACCGAATTTATTGGCGATGGCCATCAGTATATTTCCCCGTATCCGGCTCTGCATGTTTTCTTCCGCCAGGGAAAAAGGCAGGTTACCGAAAATGGGTTGTACGGTTTCCAACATGGTTTCATACACATCCTTAATAGCCACGATATCATAAGGATTGCCCAGGTTCCTGCTGAGTTCCACGGCATCGTTCACGGAATGTTCTGTGGAATATGGGGATGGCAGAAGGATGGCACGAACATTTTCCGGACCGAGTGCTTCACAGGCCAGCGCCAGGGTAACAGCACTGTCGATACCGCCGCTGCTGCCAAGGATGGCGCGGGTGAACCCCATTTTTGAAAAGTAATCGCGGATGCCCATCAGCAAAGCCTCATACACCTGGCCGATGTTCCTTTTTTCGACGAGGTAATCCGATAAGGTAGCAGAAGTGAGTGCCGGAGAAGGTTCTACCGGCAGCGGAGGTTGTCCTTGCACCAATGTTATTCCTTCTTCGTTCCATTCCACCACGGCTGTATCTTCCGTGAAATAGCCCAGTTCGGAAACCAGTTTCGCCGATGCGTTGTATACAAGGCTTCCTCCGTCGAAAACGATCTCGGTTTGAGAACCTACCGCATTGCAATACACCATGGGCAGTTTGTACTTCCGCACATTGGCCTGAACAATGGCTTTCCGTGCCTCATCGTGGTCGTAATCAAAAGGAGAAGCGGAAATATTGATCATGATATCGGGCTGTTGCGCCATCAGCACATCCATGGGGCAAACTCTGTACAGTGGATTATCGCCCAGGTTCCAGATGTCCTCGCATATGGTAATGGCCAGTTTTTTTCCTTTGAATTCCAGCACCTTCCATTCGTAAGCGGGTTCAAAATAGCGGTATTCATCAAAAATATCGTAGGTGGGCAGCAATGTTTTGTGTACTTCTCCCTGTATCTTCCCTTCATACAATAAAAACGCCGCGTTGAACAAGTCTTTCCCTTCCCTGATGGGGTTCCTGGCGGGGGCGCCTATAATGACACCAATGCCCCGGGTATGTTCCGCGATGCGCTGAATGGTTTGATACGATTGCTCAATAAAATCGCTGAATTCGAGAAAATCGCGGGGCGGATAGCCGCATACGGAGAGTTCAGAAAAAACAATAAGGTCGATCCCCTCCAGCTTTGCGGCTTCGATGGCCGCGATCATTTTGTTCCCGTTCTGTTCAAAGTTCCCGATATGGTAATTCTGCTGCGCAAGTTTTATTAACATGAGGCCTTGTTTTGAGGTTGAATGAAGCATCTTCACAAAATGCAATTAACGGTCCCGGTTCAACTGCAAGTTGCTAAATTTACGCTCACATTTACAAGCTATTGACTATGAACCGCAAATTTAGCGTCCTTCCACTTATTTCAGTCATCCTGATCACATTAGCGGGTTGCGGGGGTTCCGGCCATCCCGATGTGTCGCATATTAAGGTAAAAATGGACGTGCTCCGGTTCGACAGCGCGGTGTTCGCAGCCGATACGGCCCAACCGCAGCAGGCATTGCTGCAACTGAAGCAGCGTTATCCTTCTTTCACCAATGATTTCTCCCAATATATTCTGGGCATCGGGCCAGTGAGTGATACCATGCCACCCCAGGCAGCGCAGGCTTTTCAATTCTTTTTGACGAGTTATCGTCCGGTTTATGATTCGCTCGCCGCAACGCGGAAAGCCTGGGACAAAACAGAGCCCGCGCTCCTGGAAGCGTTCAGGCACTTAAAATACTATTTCCCCGAATACGCTGTTCCGGAAGTTGTAGTGTATGTTGGTCCCTTTGATGCGCCCGGTGTCGCGCTTACCGAAAACGCCATGGCCATCGGGCTGCAACTGTATGGCGGTAAGGATTTCTTTTTCTACAAAACCATGCAGGGTCAGGCCATGTTCCCCGAATACATCTCACGGCGCTTTGAACCGGCTTATATTCCCGTGAACGCGATGAAAGCCGTGCTGGACGATATGTACCCTATTGATCCCAACGAAAGTTCCCTGCTGGAGAAAATCGTTTCTTCAGGAAAACAACTCTACATGCTGGATCTGTTGCTTCCTGGAACACCTGATTCCTTAAAAACCGGCTTTACTGCGGATCAACTGGCTTTCTGCAGGGAGAACGAGGGCGCCATCTGGAACGTACTGCTCAAAACAACGGACATCTATACACTGGACCAATCCATGATACGCATATTCGTTGGCGATGCGCCTTCTACAGAAGTACTTGGCCCTAACTCTCCCGGCAATATAGGGCAGTTTGTGGGCTGGAAAATGGTGCAGAAATACATGAGTAAGTTCCCGGAAATAAAGCCCGATTCGCTGATGCGGATTGGGGCGAAAGATTTGTTTTTGCAGAGCGGGTATAAGCCGAAATAAGAGTTTGACTTGACCGCGGTAAAGAAAAGTTCGCTATTTCAGTCCGAGCTTTTCCATGAAATTTTTAGCAGGAAGAAAATGAACTTTCTTTCCTGTTTTACGATCGTTCAGGATTCCCCTGCGAACAAGTCCTGCAAGATCATTTCTGGCCGTCTGGTTACTCACTGCGAACCTGGTTTCAATTTGCTTTACCGAGAAATACAAGGAGGGATCACGCGTTATTTCGTGTATAATAGCGATCTGGCGATCATTAAAATCAGTATTTCTGAGCATGGTCAACGCCTGTTGCTTCTCTGCATTTTTTCTGCCAACATAAGACTTCAGGTCCTGTAATGCAATATGAATGGCCCTCAGGTTATACATTACAAAATATGTAAGGTCGTTACTGTCGCGTTCCGTATGCAAATAAGCCATAGCGTACCGGGACTTTGATTTGAGGATAATCCTGGATACCGACATGTATTCAATAAGCCAATACCCCTTTTTAATCAGGTACCAGTAAAATATAGTTCTGGCTGTTCTTCCGTTACCATCGGAATAAGGATGTATGTAGCCAATCAGAAAATGTAAAACAATAGCTTTTGTAATTGGATGTATGAAGAATGCGCCGGTGTCTTTATCGTTCGCAAATGCACAAAAATCCTCCATAAGCTCATCCAGGTGTTCGAATGATGGGGGAACATGCAATACTTTTCCTGTTTGATTATCGATCACTTTTACCTTGTCATCACTTCGGAAAGCGCCTTCCTCCTCCTTTGAAAGCGTAGAACGGGTGAGCGTACCGTGCAAATGATTCAGGTTTTTAATGGAAAATGGTTCTTCTTTGTGTTCCATGATCCATTTCATGGCGTTGAAGTTGTTGAGGATCATCTGTTCCGAACTGTTTTTCGGCTTTCTGGCTGTTTCCAACATTTCTTTTGCGACCCTCCTTGTAGTAGCGGCACCCTCAAGCTGACTGGAGGCAATGGCCTCCTCCATCAATGTGCTGATAAGATAACGCTCCTTTTCAACGGAGGGTATAAGATGATCGCCCTGTAAAAACCCACCCAGGTGCATGTCAAATTCATGAAGGTATTCCTGCACAATAGAAGGTGAAGCTATTCTGAATCTGAAATTTTCCCTTTTTGAAGGTGTGATAACTTTATAGGATGCGCGTCGTATTTTAACCGCGTACCATAGTTTCAAAGGATCAAATCCCCAGCTTCTGGCGATGTATTTCCATTTATCCCAGTAATAATATTTATTCTCTGTCAGTTCCAAAAATTCATAGAACCTTCCGGCAGTAACCAGGTCATCAAGGATAGAACCATAATTAAATTCTTTGCCCTGAAGATTGGGCGGAAGTTCCGGAATGCGCATATTTCTTCATATTTGTTCACAAATTAGGACTTTTAAAGTAGAAATCTCCTAATTTATTAATGATTAGGAGATAATAATAAAAGATAGATAATTGATATTGAATTATTTAATAAAAATTATCTCAAAAAAACCAAAATAAAAGATCATTATAACCTCAACACAGACTCTTCCACCGCCACCGGCCAAAAAACCCTATTTTTGCGCCCAATAACCATATCATACAATGACGATCTCTTACAATTGGCTGAGTGAATATCTTCCCCCCATGCCCGGCCAGGCGGCCGGGAATACCCAGATTGAACCGGAAAGGCTTTCGAAGATACTCACCTCCATAGGACTGGAAGTGGAATCAATGGAGAAATACGAAGCGGTGAAAGGCGGCCTTCAGGGCCTGGTGACAGGCGAGGTGCTCACCGCTGAGCAACATCCCAATGCCGATAAACTGAAACTCACCACCGTGAATACCGGTGGCCCTCAACCGCTGCAAATTGTTTGCGGGGCTCCTAATGTGGCCGCCGGACAAAAAGTGATTGTGGCCACCGTTGGTACCACCATCTACCCTAAAACCGGTGATCCGTTAACCATGAAAGTGGCCAAGATACGTGGCATGGAAAGCTACGGCATGATCTGCGCGGAAGATGAGATTGGCCTGGGTGAAAGTCATGCGGGAATTATGGTATTACCTGCTGATACGCCTGTAGGGATGTCTGCTGCGGAACTCTTTAAACCCTATTCAGATATCATTTACGAGATCGGTCTTACCCCGAACCGCATGGACGCGATGAGCCATCTTGGTGTGGCGCGCGATGTTTGCGCTTACCTCACCCACCACGAGAAAAAGGATTTCAGGGTGAAAACACCGTTCGCCAACGGGTTCAAAGCCGACAACCAGGACCTGCCCATCAAAGTAACCATCGAGAACAAAGAAGCCTGCCAGCGGTATGCCGGCGTGAGTATATCTGGCGTGAAGATCGGCCCATCCCCTAAATGGATGCAGGATAAACTACAGGCCATCGGCGTGCGCCCGATCAATAATATCGTTGACATCACAAACTATATTTTACACGAAACGGGCCAACCCCTGCACGCCTTCGATGCCGATGCAGTAAAAGGCAACACCGTTATCGTGAAGAACTGCGCTGAAAATACGCCCTTCATCACGCTTGATGAAAAGGAACGCAAACTCCACCCAGAAGACCTGATGATCTGCAACGCAGAGGACCCCATGTGCATCGGCGGTGTGTTTGGCGGACTCACAAGTGGCGTAAAGGATACTACCACAAAAATCTTCCTGGAAAGCGCCTGGTTCAATCCTATTGACATCAGGAAAACTTCGTTCCGCCACGGGTTGCGTACCGATGCCGCCACCCGTTTTGAAAAAGGGGTGGATATTTCCAATACCGTGAACGTACTCCGCCGTGCCGCACTGCTCATCAAAGAGATCGCCGGAGGAGAAATTTCATCGGATATCGTGGATGTGTACCCGAACCCCAAAGAGAAGGTGCAGGTGGCCCTCAAGCACCATTACCTGAAAAAACTCAGTGGTAAGAATTACCATCCCGATACCATGCGGAAAATCCTTACCAGTCTTGGTTTCGACTTCCTCAAAGAAGGGATGGACGATACCTGGTGGGCCGTTCCTTACAGTAAACCCGATATCACCCTTCCGGCCGATATCGTGGAAGAGATCATGCGCATAGATGGCCTGGACAATGTAGAAATTCCCGAAGCTATCTCCATCACGCCTTCCGTAGAAACCGACGGCCACAAATACCATTACCAGGAAAAGATCGCCGGTTTCCTGAACGGGATGGGCTTTGCCGAGATATTCACCAACTCCATCACCAACAGCGCTTATTATGATGAAGAAGTGCTGCAGCAAACGGTGAAGATGCTCAACAACCTGAGTGCTGAACTGGATGTGATGCGTCCCTCCATCCTGGAAACAGGACTGGAATCCGTAGCCTTCAACCTGAACCGCCGTCAGAAGAACCTGCGTTTCTTTGAATTCGGCAAAACCTACCATACTTCAGGACCTGGCGCGTACAGCGAGCAACAACACCTGGCCATCCTGGTTACAGGGAATAAAGTCGCCGGCAGCTGGAACGCCAAAGAACAGGCGGCAGATTTTTATTACCTGAAAAGCGTGGTGCTGAACATATTGAGCGCCTGCGGCCTGAAGCCTGAAAAACTGGTGGAAGCGCCTGCAACGGCCAATATGGCGCAGGGACTGGAAGCGGTATGCCAGGGCTATTCGCTGGTTCGTTTCGGAGCCGTAAGCAATGCCTCACTCAAAAAATTTGATATCAAACAACCCGTGCTGTTCGCCGATTTCAACTGGGATCAACTCATGAAAATGGCGGCCACACAACAAAAGGCTTTCCGCGAACTGCCCAAACAGTTGCCGGTAGAACGCGACCTGGCCCTCGTGGTTACAAGCGGCACGGCTTTTGAAAAGGTGGAAGCGGCCATCAGGTCGGTGAAACTCCCGTTGCTGCAACAAGTCCGTCTTTTCGACGTGTTCGAAAGCGAGAAACTGGGCGCGGGGAAAAAGTCGCTGGCCGTGAACTTCACGTTCCTCGATGAGGAGAAAACCCTCACCGATAAAGAGATCGACGCGATGATGCAACAACTGATGAACGCGCTCGAAAAAGAACTGGCCGCCGAAATCAGGAAAGGTTAACCATGCACCAGCAACTTGAACATACCAAACGCATTCAATCCAAACTCCAGGGCCTGGTGAAAGAACTCACCGGGCTCCGGAAGGAAAATGCCGAACTAAAACAACAGGCAGCGGCCTGGCAGGAAAAGCTGGCCAGCCAAACCAACCTTGTGGGCCAACTCACTGAACAATTGGAACTGCTGAAAATGAATACCGGCAAAGGCTGGGATGATGCCACACGGGAAGCCATGGAAAAACGCCTGCAGCAATACATCAAAGAGATCGACCGCTGCCTCGCCATGCTGAACGATTAATCCAGAACACAATAGACATTATGTCCGAAGCGCTTATTCCAGTAAATATCCTCATCGGCGACCGCACCTACCGCATCCGCATTCATCCCAAAGATGAAGAAGGAGTGCGTCGTACCGTGAAAAAAGTGAACGATAAAATTCTGGAATTCAAAACCTCATTTGCAGGAAAGGACATGCAGGACTATATCGCCATGGTGATGATCTGGCTCGCCTCGCTTACCCTGGAACAACCCGAAGCCTGGACGGATTTTTCGGACCTGGATACCGAGTTGGAAAAAATCGAAAAAACCATCGATTCATGCCAGCCTGACAGTAATTTGGAAATTTAAGTGTTTGGACGGAGATTTGAGAGCAAGAACAGGCACACCATTCTTAAATAGGATAAAATAATGAATATGAATCCAGGCAAAGAATTCGAAAAATACGCAGTGAAGCACAGAGGCATGTCCAGCCTCACGTTGCACGACTACAACAAGCACATTACCAACACCATCGATCCAAATCTCGTTACCAATCTCACCCCGAATATCATTGAGGAACGTCCCATGAACATCGCCGTGATGGACGTGTACAGCCGTTTGATGATGGACCGCATCATCTTCCTCGGTTACCCCATCAACGATGAAGTGGCCAACATCATCATCGCACAGATGTTGTTCCTCGACAGTACCGACCGCGCCCGCGATATCCAGATGTACATCAATTGCCCGGGAGGTGCCGTATATTCAGGATTAGGTGTGTACGATACCATGCAGTATGTTTCTCCTGATGTATCCACCATCTGTATTGGAATGGCCGCTTCCATGGGACAGGTACTGCTTTGCGCAGGTACCAAAGGAAAAAGGACCGCGCTGAAACACAGCCGCGTAATGATCCACCAACCCAGTGGCGCCATCGGCGGACAAGCCAGCGATATCGAAATCACCG
This sequence comes from Parasegetibacter sp. NRK P23, assembly GCF_023721715.1. Taxonomy (NCBI): domain Bacteria; kingdom Pseudomonadati; phylum Bacteroidota; class Chitinophagia; order Chitinophagales; family Chitinophagaceae; genus Parasegetibacter; species Parasegetibacter sp. NRK P23. The sequence continues at coordinate 48,350 of NZ_JAMDLG010000007.1, read as the reverse complement.
TGAACGAGATCAGGAAACTGAAAAGAGAACTGTATGACATCACTGCTTTCCACACCGGGAAAGATGCCAAACAGATCGAAACCGACAGCGACCGCGACTACTGGCTCACCGCCGAAGAAGCGAAAGCCTACGGCCTCGTGGATGAGGTATTGATTCAGAATCCAAGGAAAGAACACAGAGACTAATAATTTTGGATTTTGAATTCTAAATTTTGAATGAAAAGTGCACCTGGCGCTCAATTCAAAATCCAACATCCAAAATTCAACATTCAAAAAAATTACACCATGAATCTTTCAAACTATAATAAGATGGCCTTCAGGATGGACGAGGAAGAAGAAAAACAACCGGAAGATAAGAGAGATGACCTGATGATGCTGAATAAGAAACTTGAAAAATATTTCTTCGACAAAAGAAGCGTGTACCTCTGGGGACCCGTGGAAGATAAATCCGCAAGGGAAATCGTAACGAAACTCCTGTTGCTCGATGCGCACGAACCTGGCAAAGAGATCAAATTCTACATCAACAGTCCGGGTGGTGTGGTTACCAGCGGTATGGTAATTTACGATACCATGCGCATGATCCAGTCGCCGGTAAGCACCATTTGTATGGGACTCGCTGCCTCCATGGGTTCTATCCTTTTAAGTGGCGGTAAAAAAGGAAAACGCTTTATCTACCCGCACGGTGAGGTGATGATTCACCAGCCAAGTCTGGGAGGCTACATGCAGGGCGTAAGCGCCGATCTTGAAATACAGGCCGTTCAAACCCAGCGCGTAAAAGAACTGGGCGCAAGGATACTTGCGGAGAATTGCGGTAAGAAATTTGAGCAGATCATGAAGGATTTCGACCGCGATTACTGGATGGATGCCAAACATGCCGTGGAATATGGCATTGTTGATGGTGTGATCGACAAATTATAACAATCAGCTATTTATCCACAATTCCCCTGTAATTTGCCGTTTTATGCAGCATTACAGGGGTTTTTCATAGTCTATTACTATGAGGAGTGCCTATTAAAGGGTACCTTTACGATCAGAAACGAAACAATACATGGCGAAGAACAATTTACATTGCTCCTTTTGCGGCCGCGGCAGAGACGAGGTGAAGATCCTTATCGCGGGACAGGAAGGGCATATCTGTGAGAACTGTGTGGAACACGCCCAGGAGATCATTGAGCAGGAACTGATGGTGCGCGACGACAATCCATCCTCTCAATATAAACTCACCGTGAAAAAACCCATGGAAGTGAAAACCTTCCTGGATGAATACATTATCGGTCAGGACGATGCCAAAAAAGTACTGGCCGTGGCGGTGTACAACCACTACAAAAGACTTCAGCAAAAAACCACCGATACTTCTGAGATTGAGATCGAGAAAAGCAATATCGTAATGGTGGGCGAAACCGGTACGGGTAAAACCCTGCTGGCCAAAACCATCGCCCGTTTGCTCAATGTGCCTTTCGCCATTGTGGACGCGACCGTATTCACCGAGGCCGGATATGTTGGGGAAGATGTGGAAAGCATCCTCACCCGCTTGCTCCAGGTCTGCAACTACGATGTACCCGCCGCTGAAAAAGGCATCGTGTACATCGACGAGATCGATAAGATCGCACGTAAAGGCGACAACCCCTCCATCACGCGTGATGTGAGCGGAGAAGGCGTGCAGCAAGGTTTACTGAAACTCCTGGAAGGTACCGATGTGCTCGTGCCGCCACAGGGGGGCCGTAAACACCCGGAACAGAAACTCATCAAGGTCAACACGCAGAATATCCTCTTCATTTGCGGCGGCGCATTTGATGGCATCGATAAAGTGATCTCCCGCCGGGTGAACACTAACGCGATCGGCTTCAATGTGAACAAAGAAATGCAGGACGCGGCTAAGAAGAACTTACTGCAATACGTGAATGCGCAGGATCTGAAGTCATTTGGTCTTATACCCGAATTGCTGGGTCGCCTGCCCGTGGTTACCTACCTGAACCCGCTGGATGCACCTACTTTGCGTTCGATTCTTACCGAACCAAAGAACTCACTCATGAAGCAGTACATGAAGTTGTTCGAACTGGAAGGCATCAGCCTTACGATCGATAACGCCGTGTATGATTTTATGGTGGAGAAAGCCATGGAATACAAATTGGGCGCAAGGGGTCTCCGTTCCATCTGCGAAAGCATTCTTACCGACGCCATGTTCGAACTGCCCTCTTCTAATGAGAAATCGTTCCATGTCACGGAAGAATATGCGAAAAGCAAGTTCGAGAAGAGCAAGATGAATATGCTGAAAGTAGCCTGATAACCGAATAAATCACACGTCAATGAATGATCTGCTGGATCGCCTGAAAGCGGAAGGTTTAACAGAGGAGCAGGCTTACAAAGCCATTTCCGTAATCAAAGATTTTACAAAAGAGAAATTCCCGTTGTTCGCGGGAGCGATTGATAAACTGTTTGATAAGTATAAGCCGAAGGAAGAAGATTTTCTGGATTAGAAGTTCAATTCCGGTGGGTTTATAAATAGGAAAAGCCTGTATCGCACTAACGATACAGGCTTTTTTTGGGCCTCACCCCGCCCCCTCTCCCGGGGGAGAGGGACAGCGTTCAGGGTATTCGATTCGGTTAGTGGGGAAAGACGAATATCCCTTCATTAACGTTATGGTAAATCGTTGAGCACTGTGTTGCTGAACACTTGGGTTGGATTTCTTGCAGGATCAACTCAAGTAGTGGAACTGTATTTTACTTGTTGCCGACTTCGATGACCTGGAAACTTTTTGCCGGAACGGTAAGTTGAAGCATTCCTTTTTTAACGCTGCCTGTACTTTCTTTGGGTGTTACGGCAGTGGGCTCTTCCACAGAATTATACTGCATCAGATCGGTGGAAGAAAGTGTTTTTACCCCTACTTTCTTCGTGTTTTTCCAACCAGTTGGTTGGATATTAATCACGCGTTCCACCGCTGCGTTGTTCACCAGTTTCACGTACAATTTACCAGTTGGCTCATCTATTACAGCACTTGCGTACAGGCTGTCCTGTCCGGTAACGGGAACGCCGTTCAGGAGTGCGGGTACTACTTTTGTGCCCTTGTAATTGGCGTAAAGTTTCTGAACATAATAATTCGGGGTACCCACTGCTTTCAGGTTATCGAACCAGATCAGGTCTGGGCGCCACTGCCAGGCTTCCACGTGGGCGAACAGGGGCGCATAGGCACACATTTGCACCACGTCGGCATTGCGTTCCAGACCGGTCATATAAGCCGCTTCCGCCAGGGCGCTGAGCCAGGTATTGCGCGATTCGGGCGCCTTATCCTCTTTACCATGGGCGGCGTATTCACCCGCGAATACTTTGGGACCGGTGCGGTCGTAGGAGTCGTAGCGCTTCGCGTTGTTGAAAAACCAGTCGGGACTAACATAATAATGCTCATCAATGAAAGCGGGGCCCAGCTTTTTCAATTCTTTCCAGGCGTACTCGAACTGCGGACCTGAATAATACGGGCCGGAGCCGGAAATGATTTTTATTTCGGGGTATTTTTCTTTGAGCCTTTTTTCGAAACGTTTGTAACGTTCAATATACTGCACATCCCACTGTTCGTTGCCCACGCCCAGCATGGTGAGGTTGAAGGGCGCCGGGTGCCCCATATCGGCGCGGAGCTTTCCCCACTTCGTTTGTACGCTTCCGTTAGCGAATTCTATCAGATCCAGCGCATCCTGTATGTAAGGTTCCAGTTCGTCGAGGTCCACCACTTCACCGGTATTGTACTGGCAGGCCATACCACAGTTGAGGATGGGCAGCGGTTGCGCGCCGAGGTCTTCGGAAAGGAGAAAATATTCATAGAACCCCAGTCCGAAACTCTGGAAATAATCGGGCGCTGAACGGTGTGCGAATTCGGTGTTCCAGCGGTTGATGATAAGTTCGCGGCTTTCTACCGGGCCTACCGTTTTTTTCCATTGGTACCGGTTGTTCAGGTCGCGCCCTTCAACGATACAGCCACCTGGAAAACGAACGAAACCGGGCTTCATATCGGCGAGCAGTTGCACGAGGTCTTTGCGCAAACCACCGGGTCTGCCTTTCCAGGTATCGCGGGGGAACAGGGATATCATATCTGCATCCACAACGCCCGTTCCCTTGAATACGAGACGGAGTTTGCCTTTGGCCGTGGTTTCCTTTGCGGTTACAGCCGCCACGTATTTCTTCCAGCCTGATCCCGAAGCCGCCACAGGCGAACTTCCGATTACCTGGTTCTTCTCATTTAAAAGTTCTATTTCCAGTTGCACATTGCGTGCCCTGCCCATATCGGCCCACATCGAAAAATCGTAGGTATCATTCGCTTTCAGCCCCATACCGCGGAAGCCTTCGTTCACCAGCTGGTAACCGGAGTCCGGTGCATTGATGGTGATCTTTGCATACCTCGGGTTAGCGCTGCTCATTTCCTGGTGATTGGTGATCAGCACATTCCCGGTGTTCCGCCTGGTTTCCCGCCAGCCCATCATGGGCATAGAAAATTCAAAAGAGCGGTTCTTCACCAGTTCAGCATAAAGGCCGCCATCGGCGCCAAAGTTGATGTCCTCAAAAAAAACACCCCACATGGTGGGTTGAACCGGGGCAATGGTTTTACCTGCCTGCACCACAATGGTAGCGGGCGATTGAGCCGTTGCGGTGGTAATGGAGAGCATACCGGAAAGGGCCAATGCAATGGAAACTTTTTTCATGATGTCGTATTTAAATAGCGAAGCAAACAACGGGGTTATTTTTTCAGCAATTGCTGCATGTTATCGAATTCAGCTTTCGTGACGGAGAAAACGGTACCATGACGCGTGCCTTTCGGAAACTGAACTTTGTCGGAGATATCGGTCCAGTTCACCAGGTCCTTAGAAGAAACGGCGCCATATTTATGTTCGGTGTATTTGTCGAAGTAAACGATCCATTCATCGCCAACTTTAATTACTGTTGGTCCTTCGGCCCAGTATTTTCCGGTGATGGGGGCAGATGGTTTTCCGTATCCACTTGTCAGTTTTTTACTGGTGGCGGTGCGGAGGTTTTTCTGGGCCACGGGTACTTTTGTTTCATCCTTCAGGAACATGACGAATTTCTTTCCAATCTTATGGATCGTGGCATCAATTACATTGAAGCCCTGATCATACATCACTTTCGCGGTGGAAAATTTCTTAAAATCCTTTGTGGTAACATAATACATCCGGTGGTTATTGTCGTTGCCGGGAATATCCGTTTCCGGGAAACGTCCGGGAATCGTCGTAGCCCAATAGATCACATATTGTTTTTTCTTTTTATCGTAAGTGATCTCGGGTGCCCAGCAGTTCTTCGCTTCCGGTTCGTGCATCATGACAGGAATGAATTGTTGTTCCGACCAGTTCACCAGATCAGGAGAAGACGCATATCCGATACCACGATCCTTCCAGCTTACGGTCCATACCATGTGGAACAGGCCATCCGCGCCTTTGATGATGCAGGGGTCGCGCATGAGTTTATCGCTGGCCACTGTGGGTTTCAACAGCGATTTATCATTGTTCATCGCTTCCCATTTCAATCCGTCCATGCTGTAAGCCATGTGTAGGCCATCTTCTCCATTCCCTTTAAAATAGCTGAACATGTAAACTTTATCCTGGGAAAAAGTGGATAGAACAGGAGAAAAAAACAGCACACTAAGCAGTGCTTTAACGAAGACTTTTTTGAACATAGCTTAACCGGTTGGGGGAAATCCCGTAAGTTTTAAAAATACATTTTTATTTCAGATCGAGGGCATGGTCCACCTTCGCGTCTTGCCCACTCCAGATGGCCGCGGAGGACCAAGGCGTGTCCGGATCAGCCCAGAAAGGATCAGTTTCCGGCAGGCCCAGCGGGAGGAAGATGGTTGCGCACAAGTAAAGCGACCCCGTGGTGATGTAAAAATCAGCCAGACCTGGTTGTTCTCCATAAAGGCCCAGCGTGAGCCATCCCTTTTCATTAAAAGTTTTTGGCGCACCCAATGTCCGCGTAATCACTGCGGTAAGGGCACCGCGTACCTGCGCGGGCTTTAAACCTGGCGGCAATCGCTTTCGTGCCGCCATATCGGCCAGGTGCTGGAAAGCGCCGCCACGGTACACGATGGAACGACCGATAGCGGGAAAGCTTCCATCAGCATTGATGAGGCGTTCCTGTATCTCCGCGTACCGCTTACTGATCTTATCGAACTTCGGCACGAACCAGTTGTAACTCTTTCCGGTAACCTCCAGGATCGCGGTGAGGTAGGGCTGGATCACATAACTATTGTAATAATCCAGCGCGAAGTTCATGCCATCGGAAAACATGCCATCACCGGTGTACCAATGCTGCGCGAATTCCCTCACACCAAATTCAATTCTAACTTTATCATAAGGATAGCCATATTTCAGGAAAAACGTTTCTATCATCGCCTGGAAGAGAATCCAGTTGGAATAAACCGGAACAGTGTTCCGTGTTCTCACAAACACCTCCACCGTTCTTTTACGGGTCAGTTCATCGGTGTTTTCCCAGATCCACGGGCAGCGGACCAGGCCCAGGGCGAGGAAAGAAGCATCCACCAATGGTTGTCCACCGTCCCACAACATATAATCGTTGGTGGAGGAATCCACTGCGTTGGCCAATGCTTTGAGGGTCCAGGCGCGGTATTGTGCACGCAGGGCCTTTTCGTTGGCATCACCGGCTTCGCTTTGGAGCCAGGGAGCGATGCCGCTCATGGTGCGCCCGAAAGCTTCCAGGTAGCTTACCCGCGTGCGGTGATTCCTGTTATCGATATTGGGCGCTGTTTCTACCGGCATATTGATTTTAAGGCTATCATTGGCCAGGTTGTACAGCACGGGGCGCACTACTTTCTGCATGTGCATCAGCCATTGCTGGCGCACAGTGGCTGGTGGTTGCGTGGTTGGTTTCCCTTTCTTCTGGGCGAAGAGGGGGGAAGAAAGGAGGCAGAGGAGTAAGAATTTCGCTGGGCGCATGTAAGTTTATTTCTGACAGTATTAGTTTTCAACTGGTAAGGTATCCGTTGCGTCGTAGCGTCGTTGCGAGAAAAAAATAATTTCTCGCAACGACGCTACGACGCAACGGGAAAACTGCTATTCCACTAACCGCATGATATAACTATAACTGTACTTCTTATCCATCAACCGGAACTCCCTGTGCGGTTGCGCGCCCCAGCTGTTATCGCCACCCACGCCACGTTGGCGCAGATCGATGTGGAGGAACACATTATCACGGGGTTTCACATCAGTGGGATGTTGCTGCTTCTTGGTGAGTCCCGGATCCAGGTCTTCAGTCATTACGTTGAGCGCGCTAAAGCCGAGGGGTTGGGTGCCTTCTATCACAAGACCCTGACCTGCGGCATTCTTCAGGGAGAGCCAGCGGGTATCGGTGTGGTAACCGTTTTCCTGCGGACGGATATAGTGCTTCACCCATTGGTTCTGCACCTTATCTTTGAATAAGCCAATAAAAGAAGCGTTGTTCCTGTCCTCGTAATTCTCCCATGGGCCTCGGCCATAGTATTCCAGGTTATCGAATTGTCTGGGCAGTTCCAGGCGCATACCGAAGCGCGGCAATTCAGGCAGTTTCTTCCCGGTAAGATCGATGGACGCGGTCACTTTAATGGCACCATCATTTTGAATGAGGTATTCCACCGCATAAGGCGCCTGTACATCATTCAATTCATATTCAACGGTAATTTTCATGCCTTCAGCGCTCTTCTCTCCTACTGTTACTTTCTTCACCTCTTTGTTGAGGTGGGCCGTGCGCCACGCACCTGCATAAGATTGAAAGTTCGCACCAAAATCGTTGTCGGTTGGCGCTCTCCAGAAGAAGGGCTGGGGGAACCTGCCCACCACACGGTGGTTGTTGATGGTATAGGAATTCAGGTTGCCATTGCGTGTATCAAATTCACCGCTTACATTGCCGGAAGTAAATTTCAACCTGTTGCCTTCGGTGGTCACTTTCAGTTCGCCACCTTTATCGAAATCGTGCGCGAACCAGGATACGCCGTTCAGGCTAAATTGTTCCGTAGCCACTTCGTGACCGGCCGGCACCAATTCAGTAGCATTCTTCGTGTAAGCATGAAGGTTAACGAAGAACTCTGTTCCCGGCAAAGCTTTGATCATGGGCAAAGGAAGTTTGATGTCCTTTTCTTTTCCCGGAGCGAGTTCTACGGTGAATGGACGCAACTCTCCCTCGGTACCGTTATTGGCAAGCGCCCATTTGAACTCGAATTGATCGAGGTTGGTGAACGCGAAATCATTTTTCACCGTTACAATACCCAGCGCCGCGTCTTTCACTTTAAAATTAATGTGCTGGTAATACCGTTTTACTTCGTACAAACCGGGGTGCGGTGTTCTGTCCGCTGCAACCAGTCCATTCGCGCAGAAGTTTTCATCGTTCTGCAAATGGTATCCGCCGAGGTCTCCGCCATAAGCCCAGAAAGTACGGCCGTCGGTGGTTTTCGTTTTCAGCCCCTGGTCTACCCAATCCCAGATAAATCCCCCCTGCATTTGTTTGGAGGATGCCACGATGTCCCAATAGGTTTTGAAGTTCCCACTGCTGTTGCCCATGGCGTGGGAGTACTCGCACATGATGTAAGGACGCGTTTTATCCGTGGCCGCGGCATATCTTTTCATATCGTTGATGCCGGGATACATGGGGCAAACGATATCGGTATTGCTGTTTTCACCGGCTTGTTCGAATTGAACCGGACGGGAAGCATCGCGTTGTTTCATCCATTTGTACGCCTCGTAGAAAACGGGACCGTTTCCACATTCGTTGCCCATGCTCCAGATGATGATACTGGCGTGGTTCTTATTTCTTTCCACCATACGCTGAATCCTGTCGAGGTGTGCCGGTGCCCACAAGGGAAGGTAAGCGGGATGTTTTGATTTATCGAATCCACCCTGCCACTCAGCGCCCATACCATGTGTTTCAATGTTGGCTTCGTCTACGAGGTACAAGCCATATTCATCACAGAGTTTGTACCAGCGGGGATCGTTGGGGTAATGGCTGTTTCGCACCGCGTTGATGTTGAACAACTTCATCAGTTTAATATCGCGGATCATCGATTCGGTGGTAAGCGTGTGGCCATCCACCTCATCGTGTTCGTGGCGGTTGGTGCCTTTCACCAGCACGGGCATCCCGTTCACATGTAATTGCGCGTTCTTAATCTCAACTTTACGGAAACCTGTTTTGGAAGAAGTGATGCCGATTGTTTTACCGGCTGCATCTTTCTGGGTGATGAGGCATGTATAGAGGTTCGGGTATTCCGCACTCCATTTTAAAGGATTCTTCACCGTTCCGTTGAACGCAACCTGGGTGATATCACCGGTTCCACCCGTGATTTTTTTCTCTTGCCTGAACACGTTTTTTCCCTGCTTATCCAGCAGTTCCACCACGATAGCGCCTGCATTGGAAGCGCCTTCAAATTTCCGGACATCAACAACCGCAGAGAAAATACCGTTCGTATATTTTGCATCGAGGTCAGCTTTCAGGAAGAAATCCCAGATCGTGGATTTGGGATAAGCCTGCAGGTAAACATCACGTTCGATGCCGCTGAGTCGCCAGAAGTCCTGGTCCTCCAGGTAAGATCCATCATGCCAGCGGTACACCTGAACCGCAAGCAGGTTCTCTCCTTTCTTCAGCAGTTTTGTAATGTTAAACTCCGCCGGTGTTTTGGCGGCTTTGGTCATGCCGGCCTTTTGGCCATTCACATATACCTGCGCATAACCTGATATGGAACCGAAATGAAGGATAATCTCCTGACCGTCCCAGTTTTCGGGTACGGTAAACGTTTTGCGGTAGGTGCCTACAGGGTTGTAATTATTATCTACATACGGGGGATTCCTCGGATGCGGATAAGTAACATTCGTATAGATAGGAATACCGAATCCTTTCATTTCCCAGTTGGAAGGAACGGGAATGCTCTTCCAGGCCGCATCATTCAACGAGGGCGCGTAAAAATCTTTCACGGCATCCGCGGGCTTATCGGCATACACGAATTTCCATGCACCGTTCAACGAACGGTAGCGGGAAGATTGCGCGTAATCATCTTTGGCGGCTGTGGCAGCATCGTTATACAACATGAACGTAACATGCGATTTCTCTTTGTGCTGGTCGAGGATCGCAGGGTTTTCCCATTCATTCTGCTGTGCCCCTGCGAACAGTGCACTGAAGATGGCGAGAAAACTAAAAAGCAACTTTTGCATGAGCGCTTATTTAATTGGTTTGATCTGAAATGTGTACGAATAATTTTTAAAAGGAAGCCTGTATTGTTCCAGTGGCCAGGAGCGCCAGCTGTCGATACCGCCAACGCCCATCTGCATCATATCGATATTGAGTTGGGTCTGCGGGTGCTTTACGAGATCGGCGGCATGGCGCTGGTGCTTTTCCTTTACATCGTCAAGGTCGGCGGTGAAGTAATGCAATGCGCTGGCTGAAAACAATGTATCGGCTGTAATTTCCAGTCCGTTTCCTTTCGCGTTAAAGATACGATACCAACGGATACCGGTTTTATTACCGGTTTCCTGGGGACGCACATAAGGATAGAACTGCTGGTCCACCGTTTGTTTGTAGATGCCGACCGGCGCGGCCTGGAACCGGTCGTTGTAATTCTCTCCAGGGCCACGTCCATAATATTCAATAGTATTGAACCATCCGGGTAATATCCATTTCATGCCAAAACGCGGCAGCATCGGGGTTTTAAAACTTGTATCGGCAAGCAGGGATTGTGTTACCTGGATGGCGCCGCTGGCATTCACTACATATTGTACATCAAGGGTGGCATGCACTTCAGGCATATTGAATACCGTTTGTACGGTAGCCAGTCCATCTTTTTGTGTTACTTCCATCTTCACCATTTTCATATGCCCGGGAGCCGTTCTCCAAACGGAAAGCGTATTCTGCAAATCAGCGCCCATATCATTGTCGTTCATGGCGCGCCAGAAATGGGGCTGAAGCATGAACCCTGTATCCAGTAAGGTGTTGCCTTTGTACGTGTAGGAAGAAAGCAAGCCAGTTGTTTTCGAAAAACCGATTTTCAGGTCCTTCGAACGCAGTATAGTTTGATTGGTTTGTTCGTCTATAGTAATTGCTGTACTGCCGGATACCGGTTGGTAGGGCGCCGGAACACCGGCAATATGAAGTTGCTCCATCGCCACCACATGGCCCTTTTCCACGAGTGGCTCCGCTTTTTTCAAGGTGTACACCAGGTTTAAAAACGTTTCTCCTTCCGGTATTTTTCCCATCGGAATTGTGTGCAATTTCTTTTGTTGTGCGGGTACATCGAGTGCAGCGATGGTTCCTTTGCGGACAGATTTTCCGTTCACCACAAGTTCCCAGTTCAGTTGGATATTTTCCGTTCCGGTAAAGAACTTCTCGTTGAAAACCTCCACCGTATTGTTCCCCTTCCAGGAAGTATGGATATCACGGTACACCTGTTTCATTTCCCAGGCGTGGGGGTTCGGCGTTCTGTAAGCGGTGAACATCCCGTTCGCCGAGAAATTCGCGTCGTGACGAATATAGGATGGTTCATAATCACCGCCGTAGGTAATTACGGTATCTCCTTTTTCATTCACTTTAAAGAAACACTGGTCCACGAAATCCCAGATGAACCCGCCCTGCAACGCGTGCTGGTTGTTGCGGATGATGTTCCAGTAATCCACGAAATTCCCAAGGGAATTGCCCATGCCGTGCGCATACTCACACATAATCAGCGGACGGGCAGGCTTTTTGTTTTTCTCCGCGTATTGCCGCAAGCCTTCCGGAGAAGGATACATGGGACAGATTACGTCTGAATCCCATTCCCAGGTAAGGGTGCGGTAATCGCTCACGGCCCTTTCGTATTGAACCGGGCGTGAGGAGTCACGCTGTTTCATCCAGAGGTAGGACGAGTAAAAGTTATAACCGTTGCCCGCTTCATTGCCCATGCTCCAGGTTACGATGCTGGGGTGGTTCTTATCGCGTTCGATCATTCTTTGCATCCTGATCAGGTGCGCGTCTACCCAACTCGGACGGTTGGCCATCGTGTGGTTGATATCATACCCCATGCCATGTGATTCCACGTTCGCTTCATCCACCACGTACAAACCATATTCATCGCAGAGTTCATACCAGTATTCATCATTGGGATAATGAGAAGTACGCACCGCATTGATGTTGAATTGCTTCATCAGTTTAATATCACGCAGCATGGCTTCTTTCGATACCACTGTTCCGGTATGGAAATCCATTTCATGGCGGTTCACGCCTTTAATGAGGACAGGCTTCCCGTTCACGAGAAACTGTCCGTTTTTTATTTCCACCTTCCGGAAACCGGTTCTTTGGGGAATGATCTCCAGCAACTGCCCTTTAGGGTCGAAGAGCGATATATTCACGTCGTACAACTCCGGTGTTTCCGCCGTCCACAAAGCCGGTGATAACACCGGGAAGCTGAAGGTGTTTTTCTTTTGTCTGTTCCAGTTGATCTCCTGGGTATATATTTTCTTTCCTTTATAGGAAAGTTCAAATACGGCCCTGGTTCCTGGCTCCGGAACTTTGTTCAAATCCACCGAAACCTTCAGCCATCCGTTTTTATATTGCTCATCCAGCCCCGGGATCATTTCGATATCATAGATATGAACCGGGTTACGGGCCATAAGGTAACAATCGCGCGTAATGCCGCTTACGCGGAACATATCCTGGTCCTCCAGATAAGCCGCGTCGCACCAACGCATGATGCGCAATACAACAAGGTTTTTTCCAGGCTTCAGGAAAGTGGTAATATCGAATTCGGAGGCGAGTTTGCTGTCTTCTCCGTAGCCCACATATTGGCCGTTCACCCAAACGCCCAGGTTCATTTTGGCGGCGCCAATGTGCAGCACCACCTGCTTTCCGTTCCAGTTGGCAGGCAATTCCACTTCCTTCCTGTATATGGCGGTGGGATTAATATCCATTGGGGTGAGTGGAGGATCGGGCCGCATCAGGTGCGTGAATTCAAACCCTGCGCTGGAATAATGCCGGTAACCGTATCCGTTGAGTTCCCAGTTGGCGGGCACCTGGAACTTATCCCATTTGCTGTGATCGAAGGCCGGGGAGAAAAAATCCGAAGGAAGTTCAGCAGGTTTTTCGGCCCATTTAAAAAACCAGTCTCCGTTCAGACTGAGATAAGCGCTGCTCTTCGACCAATCCTTTCCTTCCGCCTGCTTTGCATCGGGGAAAGTGTAATACGAGGCGCGCATGGGCATCCTGTTCTCTTCGCTGATCTTTTCATTGGTCCATGGGAATTTTCCCCGCAATTCTTCCGCGTTTGACGACCTCATCCGGCGTTGTTCACCTACCGGACTGGATTGACCAAAGACGCAGTTCGCGACCAATATAAAGGCTATCGCCCACAAATTTTTAAGTAATTTCCTGTTCATACGTTTAGCTGGATTAGTTCAAACGCCCCGTAGCACCATCCGCTACGTAAACGATTACACAACCCGCAATTTACCTTTGATCCTCCACACTTAAGGGGTTATTTTCTCTTTTTTTCGGGTACTGATTCATACACATCCACGGGCAGAATATTCCCTTCCGCATCAAAGCGCATAGGGGAAATACAGGTTTCACGGTTATAACCATTCCCATCGGGAATCTTAAACCGGTGGTAGGCGATGTACCATTCATCTTTTCCAGGCACCTGCACCACGGAATGGTGTCCCGCGCCTTTCACAAGGTCGCGCCCCTTCAATACCGGATTCTTTTCAGCTTTTATATAAGGTCCCAACGGCGATTTCGAAGTAGCATACGCCACGGAATACCGGGGATCACGGGTATCATATTCCGACCACATCAGGTAATAGGTGCCGTTGCGCTTGAATACGAACGATCCTTCATTGTACCCCTGCGGCCTGAAACTGGTAAGCGTGGTACTGTCGTAGGAAACCATATCATCGTTCAGCTTCACCATATTGCAGTTGCCCTGTCCCCAATAGAGATATGCGCTCCCGTCATCGTCTACGAACACCATCGGGTCGATCATCTGGCCCCGAAGTTTTCCTTTTGGAACGAGGGGTTTCCCGATCGGATCTTTGAACGGACCGGCAGGCTTATCGGAAACAGCCACACCGATATTTACATCGGCCGAAAAATAGTAATAGTATCTTTTATTCTTATAAGCGATGGCTGGCGCCCATGCACGCTCGTCGGCCCAGGTGATGTCTTTTTTCAGGTCGAGAATCGTACCCTCGGGTTTCCAGTGGATGAGATCAGCAGAAGACCAGGCGGTAAAATGATCACTCATCCAGCCGGTGGTACCATCTGTAGTAGGGTATAGATAAAACTTTTTCCCGAAAGCCGCGATATGCGGATCGGCGAACACACCGGGCAAAGCCGGTGCCGGTGGCTTTAACGTATCTACCGATGCCTGCGCGGTTATGGCAGAAAGAAAAAGAATACTGACTAATAGTTTCATCCTGAAGTATTTTGGTTCCACCTCAAAAGCCGACTCCCGTTGCGCCGTAGCGCCGTAGCGAGAAATATTTCTCCTTTGTTGATGGACATATTTTAAAGTTCACGCATTGTTTCCTCCTCGCAATGAAACAGCGCGTTTTAAGGTTTGTGTTTTATTTCCCAGATACCTGGTTCTCCTTCAGTAACACAGATGCGGATAAACCTGGCTTTACCGATATTCTTTGCAAGATGCGGGGAACGAACGGCAACAGTTTCCTGTGTGGCGCACCTGGTCCATATTTTACCATCGTTAGATTTTTCCAGATACCATGCATGGCCATAAGCCGGAAAAACAAAGAACATTTCAATTGTTCCAATACGCTTTACTTTTCCGAGATCATATTGTATCCAGGGTTTGATGTCGTTGGTTTCGGCGCGCCAGCGGGTTCCGTTTGAGCCATCCACCGTATGGGCCGGAAGATAGGTCGCTGTCCTTTCCACTTTTAGTGTGGATAAACCTTTCGTGGTGCGGGCAAGATCGGGATCGGGGGCGATGGTACCTTTCACGATACGATCCTTTCGTATAGACGAAGCCGTTACAACCGCTCCGGAAAAGGGGTTAGCCGTCGCTTTTCTTTTTGAAGGGAAAATATCCACGCCTTTAAAATCTGGGATTACCGGTTGTATGGTACCATCCGCATTGAACACCATCCTGTTCGCGAATACCTGCCTTGTTGTTCCGCCTTCGCCGTATTCCAGGTAAACAAAAACGAATTCATCTTTTCCCGGCAGTTGAAATACGTTTCCATGCCCCGGGCCCCATACGCCCGTAGCCGTATCTGAACGGATGAATATGTTCTTACCGGAAGGCACTTCAAACCCATCCAAAGATGTCTTGCGGCTCATCATGTAGGCGTTGGCATAACTCGCATCGCCTGATTGCGTGTAGAAATAATAGTAAATATCCTTCCGCCTGAACATGCCCGGTCCTTCCGAATAGGCGCCATGAAGGGTTGGAACGGTAATCACCTTACTTACCTGCCGCTGGAGGTCGTCGCTCACTTCCACTGCCTGACGCTGGCGCCAGAAGATATAGGTTCTGCCATCCACATCTACGAATGGCTCACCATCAATATCATTCACAATGGGTTTTGCATCGGTGTCTTTTGCAGGAAAATGAACGCCGTCTCCATTGATGAAGCGGAACGGCCCTGCGGGGTTATCCGATTCCACCACGTAGGTACCCACCTTGTCGTCGGGTGTAACGATGGTTGGAAAAAGATAAAACCTGTCCTTCCGCCGGATGGGTTTTCCGGGTGCCCAGTAGCGGAAATAACCCGTTCGCTGTTCACCCTTTTCGTTCGTATAGGCATAACCTTTGCTCCAATCCATGCCCATCTCCAATACACCTTCAAAGCTCCAGTTTTTAAAATCCACAGACTTCCAAACGACAGGAGGTCCTCCCTTTGCAAGACCATGGTCCACATCGGTGGTGGCATACATATAAAATGTATCACGGAACATCACCAATGAAGGGTCGGCAATATTATCCGGAATAATGGGGTTAAGATTGATGTTCTTTTTCACCTGTGCGCCCGCATTCCACGCAACGAAGCACAGCGATATGGCAAGCAGTTGTTTCATTACCTGTTTTCTTTATAGCGTTTCATCGCTTCAACATAATAATAATCCGCATACGTGAGCGGCACGTCCACTTCTGTTCCCTGAGGAATATGCCCGACACTGTGCTGCAGGATAAATCCGCCATTGGTACCGGGCGCTGCATTGTATGGCGCGGCTGAAAGTGAGCGGATCATGGTTTCACCTGCATTGTAATATGTTTTTGCTTTCTCCTTCCCGGTGTATTTGTACAATTCCATGAAAGCGGCGGCCATTACGGCTCCGGCGGAAGCATCGCGTAATGCTTTGGGGATATCGGGTGCGTTAAAGTCCCAGTAAGGAATTTTATCGGCAGGAAGATTAGGATGGTTCAGGATAAAATCGGCGATGTGTTCCGCCTGCTCCAGGTATTTCTTATCTTTTGTGGCGCGGTACATTACGGTGAATCCGTATAGTCCCCATGCCTGTCCGCGTGCCCAGGCGGACGCATCCGAATAACCCTGTGCGGTCTTCTTTTGTTTTACGGAACCATCGGTTGCGTTGTAATTGATCACATGATAGGAACTGAAATCGGGGCGGAAGTGATTTTTCATGGTCGTGTTCGCGTGCGTTACCGCGATGTTGTAGAAAGAAGAATCACCTGTTTCTTTGGTGGCCCAGAACAGCAATTCAAGGTTCATCATATTGTCGATGATCACCAGGAAATCGTTGTTGCGCGAATCCCAGGAGCGGATGCAGCCTACGGTTGGGTTGAACCTGGAAGCGAGTGACTTCGCACTGTTGATGAGGATTTGTTTGTATTCGGGGGTAGGATTTTTGAGGTACACGTTCCCGAAACTGCAGAACATCATAAAACCGAGGTCGTGTGTGGTTTTGTTGAACTGCTCTTTTTCCAGGGGCTTCAGAATACGTGTCAGTTCTTTCTCCAGAACGGGGTTCTTCGTTTGTTCATGGAGGTAGAACAGTGTACCGGGATAGAAACCGCTGCACCACCAGCCGGATCCGCTGAACTCGTGTTTCCCTGTTTTGGGGAAGAAGGTTTTTGGAAACTTATCTTCAGGCAGTGCTTTCATCAGCACCTGGTATTGGGCGTCTCCGTCTTTGAATTCCTGTTCGATGGTTTGCAATAATGCAGGATCTTTTTTAAAAGAAGCCTGCTTTGTAGCGGCGCATCCTGCGAGGGTGAATACTGTGATGCCTGCGGCCAGCAGGCGGCTGGTGAAATTGGAGTGTTGCATGCTTGTTGAATCTATAATCTGGTTAATTTTTTCGGGTTACATTCTAAAACCTGGACATCCTGTGGCGGTATATTCGCTTTTCCTTCTCCGTCTATCTGTACCACTTTCTGAAGAAACAGGTGTAACAGTTGTTCTTTCTTCCACAATTCCGTATCAAAAGAGGGTTCCCATGCGCCTACCGGTTGCACGGAAAGATCGGTGATCCGCCATTTATTTTTTGAAGACTTCCCGTACCAGGCCATGGACGGCTTTTCTCCCCTTTCAGCATCACGGAACAGGAGGTAAATTGTTTTCTTTTTTTTCTTGCCTGTGATCAGCAACTGCGGCCGGGAGATGGGAATGCTTTTGGTGCCCACACCACTCAGGCTGAAAGCTGTGGTTCTGAAACCGGCATTGTTCATCTCCCATTTTTTACCCGAGAAGTGAACGATGCGGTACTGCGGTACGTTGGAATCCATATCGCGCCAGTAAGTGGCGATATAGGGATTCCCGTTTGCATCGGCGTTCATTGAGGTCTGGTTGATGAGTTCACTTTTCTGCGGGATGCGCCAGGCATACTCGGCGGAACCCGCGGTGATGGGAAGCGTGTATTGTTCACCGCTTGTTTTTTCCCAGGTATGTCCACCATCGCGTGAGCGGGCGTAACACAGGTCGTGGTTGCTGGCCACGTCCGCGGACTCGCGCCATACCCAGGAAACATGAATGGTGCCTTTGGCATCTACAAAAGCCTGCCAGTATGCATTTCGTTGTCCTTCTCCGTCAATCAGCTTTTGTTGGATGGTGTTCCATTTTTCGGTTTGAATATCGTATGTATTCATCACCAGGTTTCCTTGCCCTGACTGTCCTTCTCTGAAGAAGAACAGCAGGTTTCCGTTGGCCATGCGGTAGAATTCGGGATAGGTAACTTTATTTTCCGCGAAGCCGGTCATGGGTATTTCGGGACCAAGCTTCAGCGAACCGGGCGCTATCCCTTTGGCGTAGTGCAATTTGTTGCCGTGGTGGTCCCAGGATACATGCAGTGTACCCTTTCCATCCACCATGATGCTGATGGAATTATGGGCATCGGCGGCGTTTCCTTTATAAGGTGTCCGTTCCAGTTGCCATACCGTATCCTTCAACGGGCGTTTCCCCAGCACCATATAACGATCGGCATTGTAGTAGGCGATGTACTGTGTATCGTTGAGAGATACGATGGAATTCTTCCGGAAAATCACCGCGTTCACGGAATTGTTGCCCCAGGCATCTGTTGCAACGGTGTGCAAATCTGTTTGTGCAATGGCCGCAAAAGGGACAATGAGCAGCAACATCCCCCGGAAGATGGCGGACAAGTAGAACCGTTTTAAAGTAATTGTCCTTGTCATCCTGCGAATATAATTCTATATATCAGGGTTTTAGACCAGTATTTTAACTGATACCAGTACCAATATTGATATTTGAAATACAATCAATGGCTTTCCATCAAAATTTGCTCGAATAAAAAATAACCCCGCTAAAAGCGGGGTCAGTAAAACGCAAGCAATCGTAGAGAAAATTTCAATTATTTCAACGCCTCACGGGCAATCACAATCTTTTGGATCTCTGAAGTGCCTTCTCCTATCGTACAAAGTTTACTGTCGCGGTAGTATTTCTCCACCGGGAAGTCTTTGGTATAGCCATACCCTCCAAACACCTGTACCGCTTCATTGGCTGTTTTCACAGCTACCTCGGAGGCATAGTATTTGGCCATCGCCGCCTCTTTGGTCATAGTAAGACCATTATTTTTCATATTCGCTGCCTGAAGCGTCAACAATTCCGCGGCCATTATTTCGGTGGCCATATCGGCCAGTTTAAAGGATATGCCCTGGAAGGTTGCAATGGGTACCCCAAACTGGTGGCGCTCCTGGGCGTATTTTCTCGCTGCGTCGTAAGCTCCCTGGGCTATGCCCAGGCTCAGTGCAGCGATAGAGATTCTTCCTCCGTCCAATACTTTCATCGCCTGTACAAAGCCCTGCCCTACTTCTCCAAGACGCTGGCTATCGGGCACCCGGCAATTATCGAATATCATTTCAGCCGTTTCGCTGGCGCGCATCCCCAGTTTGTTTTCTTTTTTGCCGCCGGAAAATCCAGGTGTCCCTCTTTCCACAATGAACGCCGTGGAGTTGTTGCGCGCTCTTGGTTCCCCCGTTCTGCATACCACTACTGCCACATCCCCACTGATGCCGTGCGTGATCCAGTTTTTAGTGCCATTGATCACCCACTCATCTCCTTCCTTCACAGCCGTGCATTGCATATTGCCGGCGTCGCTGCCCGTGTTCGCTTCCGTGAGTCCCCATGCGCCAAGCCATTCTCCGCCAGCCAGTAGCGGAAGATACTTCTCTTTCTGCGCTTCGTTTCCGAATTGCAAAATATGCCCGGTACACAGGGAATTATGCGCCGCCACACTCAGTCCGATAGAACCGCATACCTTTCCTATCTCTTTCAGTACGTGCACATATTCCTCATATCCCAATCCCGCGCCGTTGTATTTTTCCGGCACCAGCACGCCTGTTAATCCCAATGCCCCCATTTCCCGGAAAAGTTCCCTTGGGAAATGCTGCGCCTCATCCCACTCCATCACATGCGGCCTGATGTTCCTTTCGGCAAAATCCCGTGCTATCTGTGCTACCTGCGCTGTTACTTCTGATTGTGCAAAGTTCATGTATCATTATAGTTGTACCACAATGATAAGGAGTTTACCGTTAAAAAACTAACAATCGTTAGCCAATTTTTAAAAATGTGTTAGTTCCTGAAATCAAGGTATTCCCCCAACCAGTTCACCTGCACCGAATCCAATGAAAGCAGCTTATGCAGCTCCTCCACATCTTTGATACCCCCATGCGCCTCCCGGTAGGCCACCAGTTGCTTCGCCAGTTTCCACCGGATCAGCGGGTGTGCCGCCAACGCTTCCTCCGAAACGGTATTTACCGCTAACCTACGCACCTGCTCCGGACTCTCCTTTAAAAAAACGGCGATCTTCCGGAACACAGAATCCTTCAGGCCATAAGTTTGCCCCACCTGTTCCTTGCGCACGAATCCACCCAGTTTCTCCCGGAAAGCAATGATCCTGGCGCCGAGTACCTGCCCTATCCCAGGTAGGGCATCCCATTCTTCTAAAGTCGCGGTATTGATGTCTATGGATGGTGGTGGCCTTTTCGGCGCGTAATAACTGTTTTGTCTATCAGGTAAATTTTTACCCGCTGCGCCTTGTGCCTTATATGGCGCTTTCTTTTCATAATTATATTCAGGATAAGCAGGCAATGCCGTATCCTTCAGCACGGCTGCTTTCTTTTCCTTTATCGTTCCCAGCAGGGAAGCCAGTTGAGCATCTCCCAACACCACTTCTTCCTCTTTCCAGGGGTTCCACCAGGGGAAACTATACACCACAAGGATCAATCCTACAAGCACCAACACGCCCGTTCGTTCCCGGGCGGAAAACATGAACCACTCCCTCCATTTCATAACACACTGTTTAAGCATGTAAAATTAAGGGTGCGTTCAATACAAGACAATCCGTATTTACACCGTAATTTTTAGACCATCATAGGCAAGATGAATGCCCTCAGGTAAGGTAGCCGACACTTCTTCGTGTGTGCCTAACTGGTGGCTGATGTGCGTGAAGTACGCCGTGGGTACATTCAGCTCCTGTACCAGTGTTATCGCTTCTTCCAGGTTAAAATGAGAGATATGTTTTTCTTTCCGCAGCGCATTCAGCACCAGCACTTTGCTGCCTATTATTTTTTCTTTCTCTGCCTGATCAATTCTATTGGCATCCGTGATATAGGTGAAATCACCGATCCTGAATCCCCATACCGGCATTTTCATGTGCCATACCATAATGGGACGCAACGTGATGTCCCCGATCGTAAAGGGTTCCATCCCGATGGTAATCAATTCTATTTCTGGAACACCAGGATATTTTTTGTCTGCAAAGGCGTAAGGGAACTCGCGCATGATCACTTCTTCTGACGCATCATTGGAATACACGGGCATGGCGCGTTTCATGAAATAGTTGAAAGCGCGCACGTCATCCATTCCGGCGATATGGTCCTTATGAGAATGTGTAATCACCACACCATCCAACTTACGTACATCCGCACGCAACATCTGGTAACGAAAATCCGGAGTGGTATCAATTACAATTGTGGTGGAAGCTGTTTCCACCAATACGCTGGAGCGGAGTCTTTTATCATGCGGATCCGGGGAAGCGCATACGCTGCATGGGCAGGCGATCATGGGTACGCCACTGCTGGTGCCGGTACCCAGGAAGGTAATATGGTAAGGACCGCTTCCGTTCATCAGGCTTCCTGTTTCTCGGCGGCATGGCGCGCGATCACTTCCTCATAAGTTTTACGCGTCTCAGGGTGCAGGAACCCAGGATCAAATGAAATATTCGCGATGATATCTATCAATGTATTGATCCTTCCCTCCAGTTGCAGAAATTTATTGAGCACCACAACTTTCCTGTCTTCCAGGATGCAGTAACCGCTCTGGAAAGTACCGCGTTCGTAACGCACCACATACTCCATTTCATCGAGTATCTTTTCGATCTTGTTTAATGTTGCCTGGTTGTACTTCATAGCCTAATCTCCGTTTTTACAGGTTCACAAATCTACGGCAGGCAGGTGGTGGTAAGGTATTAGTTTTTACACAGGTTGTGGAAATTATTTTAACCTCCTACTTACTGCTCATCTTAATCACCGGTACAATCATTTCTTCCATGCTGATGCCGCCATGCTGAAAACTGTTCTTATAATAGTTCACAAAATGGTTGTAATTATTGGGATAACAAAGGTACCCGTCTTCTTTCGCAAAGATAAAAGTAGAGTTCACCGTGGGCGAAGGCAGACCGATATCTTTGGGCTCCCGGAACGCCAGCACGTCTTTATTGTCGTAATTGAGGTTCCTGCCATGTTTATAACGCAGGTTGGTGGTGGTTTGTTTGTCGCCAATCACTTTGTACGGTGTTTTCACGCGCACTGATCCATGGTCCGTTGCCAGCACAATACGTATTTTCTTGTCCGCGATCTTCTTCAGCGCCTGGTGCAGGGGAGAATGTTCGAACCAGCTGGCCGTAAGGCTTCTGTAGCTGATTTCATCGCTGGCCAGTTCTTTAAGCACTTCCATTTCCGTACGCGCGTGGCTCAGCATGTCCACAAAGTTGTATACGATCACATTCAGGTCGTTGCCCATCAGGTTATGGATATTGTTCACCAGGTTGCTGCCGTCGTGGTGGTTCAGCACTTTGGTGTACGAATATTTGATATCGTCCCGTTTTAATGCCCGCAGTTGGGCGCGGAAAAACTCTTCTTCGTATAGGTTTTTTCCGCCCTCATCGTCATCGTTTTTCCACTGTACCGGGAACTTCTTTTCGATATCCGCAGGCATCATGCCAGCGAATATCGCGTTGCGGCAGTATTGGGTAGCTGTGGGCAATATGCTGTAAAAAGTTTCTTCCTCCTGTATCCTGAAATTCTCGGCGAAGATGGGCTGGATGGCCTTCCACTGGTCGAAACGCAGGTTGTCGATCAGGATAAAAAATACGGGTGTGCCCTTTTCCACGTGCGGCAGTACTTTATACTTCACCAGCGAATGCGACATTACCGGGGCCTCCGTGCTTTTAGGGTGTACCCAACCGCCGTAATTCCTGGAAATATATTTGTAAAACTCTGTGTTGGCCTCCTGCTTCTGGGTTTGCAGCACTTCCTGCATTTCCGGGCTGTCGCTTTTTTCCATTTCAAGTTCCCAGTACACCAGTTTGCGGTAAATCTCCATCCATTCGTTGTAATCCGGATTGCTGTTCAGGGCCATGAACAGGTTGCGGAACTGTTGCTGGTAAGCCGATGTGGTCTTTTCCGCTACCAGCCGCTTGTTGTCCAGTATTTTTTTCAGGCTCAGCCAAACCTGGTTGGGATTCACCGGTTTGATCAGGTAGTCTGCGATCTGGCTTCCGATCGCCTCATCCATCAGGTTTTCCGTTTCATTTTTCGTAATCAGCACCACAGGAATCTGCTGGTTCACCTCTTTGATCTTGGCCAGGGTTTCCAATCCCGTAATGCCGGGCATGCTTTCATCCATCAACACCACATCAACCGGGGAATCGCGCACATAGTCGATGGCATCGAACCCATTGGTCAGTGTATGCACTTCATAACCTTTGTTTTCCAGGAAAATTTTCTGCGATTGCAGGCTTTCGATCTCATCATCCACCCAGAGTATCTTTGCAATTCCCATTTTTATCATTTAAACTGTTATTCTTCAATTATTTAGGAGGTCAGCTTTGGTTTTACATAGCGGCATCCTTGCGTCGCACACTTGTACTTCATCGCTATGGGCAGCCAGCCGCTTTCTACGAAACCACCCGTAAATAAAGGGCATCTGTAAATTTAAGTGATACGCCCCGGCATTTCGTACTTTTGCGCACTATTTAACCACGTCTTTAACAATAAATATGGTGCCTGCTACCAGGAAGATCATCAACGACCCCGTTCACGGCTTCATTACGCTGGATACCCCGCTCATCCGCAAGCTGGTGGCGCACCCGTTCTACCAAAGACTGCGCCGCATCCACCAGATGGCCTTTGCCCACCTGGTGTACCCAGGCGCCGTCCATACCCGGCTCCACCATTCACTCGGCGCGTACCACCTGATGTGTTGCGCCCTCAACGAACTGAAAAGCAAGGGTATCGACATCACGCCCGAGGAAGAGACCGCCGCCAAAGCCGCCATTCTATTGCACGATATCGGCCACGGCCCTTTCTCCCACGCCCTGGAACAGGTCATCATCCGCGACGTGCACCACGAGTCCATCTCGCTGATGATCATGAAACACCTCAACGAGGAATTCGGGGGTGAACTGGACCTGGCCATCCGTATTTTCACCGATCAGTACGAAAAACCCTTCCTCCACCAACTGGTAAGCGGTCAGTTGGATGTGGACCGCCTCGACTACCTTACCCGGGACAGCTTTTTTACCGGCGTTTCCGAAGGCGTGGTGGGCTACGACCGCATCATCAAGATGCTCACCGTCCACAACGGGCAACTGATGGTGGAGGAAAAAGCCATCTACTCCATCGAAAAGTTCCTCGTTTCCAGACGGCTCATGTACTGGCAGGTCTACCTGCATAAAACGGTCCTCGGCGCCGAAAAAATGCTGATCCGCATCCTCGAACGCGCTATGGAACTGATGCAAAATGGTGATCCCCTTCGCGCCCCAACGCCCGCCCTGCAGTTCTTCCTCGAAAACAACGGACAGAAAGATCTGTTGAAAACCAACCTGTTGCATTTCTGCCTGCTCGATGATACCGATATTCTCGCGGCGGTAAAAACCTGGATGTTCCATCCCGACAAAATTCTTTCCCAACTTTGTCGTTTTCTAACGGAACGCAACCTGTACAAAGTTAAACTTCAGGCAAAACCTTTTGAAGAAAGCTTCGTGCAGCCCTTGAGGCATACTATTTGTCAAAACCAGGGGATCACTGAAAATGAACTTAAATATTATTTTTTCTCAGGTGAAACGGAAAGCACCATGTACCATCCCGGGGAAGAAGGCATTAATATTCTGTTCAAGGATGGATCGGTAAAAGGGATTTCGGAGGTGGACAACGCGCTTATTCACCACCACCTCTCGGCTCCGGTTAAAAAATTCTACATTTGTTATAAGGGATAATGTAGACCCGGTTGTTATAATATAGTTTGTTGTCAAAATAAGTATATAAGAATAAAATATTCTATGCAATTCAGCGCCGCACAAATAGCCATGCTCATCCAGGCCAAAGTAGAAGGAGACCCGGAAGCGACCGTGAACGATTTTGGTAAGATCGAGGAAGCAAAAGCCGGCCAGTTGGCCTTCCTGGCCAACCCCAAATACGAGGAATATTTGTATACCACAGGCGCCTCTATTGTAATTATCAATGATGCCCAACAGGTGCGTCAGTCCATTAATGCCACGCTGCTGCGGGTTCCCGATGCCTATTCCGCTTTCGCGGCCCTGCTCTCTAAATACCAGGAGATGATGACGCAGCAACTTTCCGGGATTCAGCAACCCTCTTATGTGGCCAGTACGGCTACGATGGGAGAAAATTGTTACATCGGCACCTTCGCTTATATCGGTGAAAATGTAAAACTGGGCAAGAACGTAAAGGTATTTCCCCAGGTGTTCATTGGTGATAACGTGACCATTGGCGATAATTGCATCCTTCACCCAGGTGTTAAAGTTTACCATGGCTGCCGCCTAGGCAACAATGTATCCGTTCATGCCGGAACAGTGATCGGCAGTGATGGTTTCGGCTTCGCCCCCCAATCCGACGGCAGCTTCCGCAAAGTCCCCCAGATCGGGAATGTGGTGATTGAAGATAATGTTGAAATTGGCGCAAATGCTACCATAGACCGTGCAACAATTGGTTCAACACTCGTAAAATCGGGCGCGAAACTCGACAACCTGATCCAAATCGCCCACAACGTGGAAGTAGGCAACAATACCGTGATCGCCGCCCAGGCCGGCGTAAGTGGCAGCACCAAACTGGGCAACAATGTAATGATTGGCGGACAAGCGGGTATTGTGGGCCATATCCAAATCGCCGATGGCGCACGCATCAACGCACAAAGCGGCGTGAGCAAAACCATCAAGACGCCGAACGCCGCCGTGACCGGAAGCCCTGCTTTCGACTATACCAGCGCGTTAAGAAGCCAGGCCCTCAGCAGGAACCTGCCCGACCTGGAAAAAAGATTGAAAGAACTGGAACAAGCCGTGAAAGTATTGCTGGAAGAGCGTTCCGTTCTCAACAGTGAAGGATAACCCGAAGGCGCGGAGGGCGCAACCAGGAAAAATCTTCAGATGAAAATAAAGTGCGCAGACTTCCTCGCCAAAGAAGGGAAAAAATGCAAACTGAGCAAATTCCCCACTGCTTATACCGGGAAAACGCTCGATAAGGACGCTGGTGAAAAACTACTCGAAAAAAGCAAGCAACAACTCGCCGAGATGCAGGACATCCTGTATGCGCATGATGAATACCGTGTCCTCGTAGTCTTACAGGCGATGGATGCCGCCGGGAAAGACAGCGCCATCAAGCACATCATGAGCGGCATGAACCCTTCCGGCGTTAAAGTGGCCAACTTCAAGGTGCCCAACAGCACCGAGCTGGACCACGATTATTTCTGGAGACACTACAAAGAACTGCCCGGCCGGGGTGAAATCGGCATCTTCAACCGGTCACATTATGAAAATGTACTCGTTACCAGGGTACACCCCGAGTACATCCTCAACGAAAAGATTCCCGGTATCGATTCAGTAAAAGACATCACCCCCGAATTCTGGGAAAAACGAATGGACCAGATCCGGCGCTTCGAGAAAAACCTGGCTGAAAACGGGACCGTCATCATTAAAATATTCCTGCACGTTTCAAAGGATGAACAAAAGAAACGTTTCCTCGAAAGGATCGAAGACCCTTCCAAAAACTGGAAATTCTCTTTTGGCGACCTGAAAGAAAGGGCATTGTGGGAGGAATACCAATCGGCCTACGAAGCCGCGATAACCGCTACCAGCACCAGTTTCGCGCCATGGTACATCGTGCCCGCCGACGACAAGTGGTTCACCCGCCTGGCGATCGCGGAAATATTAGGTGACCAGTTTAAAAAATTAAAACTGACCTATCCCGAAGTAAGTGCGGAAACCAAAGCTGAATTAGAGAAAGCCAAAGCGATGTTGCTGAACGAGTGAGACCGGATTATACCGCCATGATCTCTTTTTCTTTCACCCCAAGATGCTTCTCCACGATGGCGATGTGCTTGTCGGTGAGGTCCTGGATGTCTTTTTCAGCATCTTTCGCGGCGTCTTCGCTCAAACCATCTTTCTGCAATTTTTTCACCTGTTCAATGGCATCCCTGCGGATGTTCCGGATGGCCACTTTGCAGCTTTCACCTTCACCGGCGGCTCTTTTTACGAGTTCGCGGCGGCGTTCTTCCGTGAGTGGCGGGAGAAATATGCGGATCACGTTACCATCGTTCTGAGGGGTAACACCGATGTTGGCGGCCATGATGGCACGCTCGATGGGCTGAATCATGTTCCTTTCCCAGGGCTGGATCGTAAGGGTGCGGGCATCCATCACGCTTACGTTGGCCACCTGGTTCAAAATGGTGGGACTTCCATAATAATCCACGTGAATACCGTCCAGCATTTGCGGGTTGGCTTTTCCGGCGCGGATCTTACCTAATTCCTGTTCCAGATGCTCAAGGGCCTTGTGCATGGTTTCCTTCGCATCGTCTAGTATCATGGATAATTCTTCAGACATATAGATTCAGTTGTGCGGAGCAAAGCTACTGAACACCTTGCAATTATGCCCGAACCTATTGCAGTTTTTCTTTCGTGAAAGTAAAAAGGGAACGTTTCGCGATAAGCGTGGCTTCTTCCTGCTCTTTGGTTTTGGCCACAAAAAAGCGCGGACGTGGCTTGTAGTACCAGGCAATGGAGAAACTTCCGTAAGCCAGGGCGATCATGGTGCATATTGTTGCCGTACAACCAATCAGTTGCCCCAGGAAAGTGGCGATCATAATAAATACGATGTTCAGCGATACCAGTACAAGCGTAATGGTGCGGTGCGTCATACCATAATCCAGCAATAAATGGTGCACATGGTTCCTGTCGGGACTGAACGGGGAGCGCCTGTGCAACATGCGTACGCTGAATACCCGCAATGTATCCACCAGGGGAATGATAAGAATGGAGAAACCAACCGCAGGAGCCGCTGGCACCGGAAGGGCCGAGCTCTGGTCGGAAACATTGATGAATTTAATAACGAGGATGGCCGCCACCAATCCTGTTAGCAGGGAACCGGTATCGCCCATAAAAATCCGGGCGGGGCTGAAATTAAAAATTAGGAAAGCCAGCATGCTGCCGGACAAGGCGAAAGAAAGAATCGCATAACTGGTTTGTTCCACCGCGATAAAATAAAGTCCGAAGAGCGAAGCGGCCAGCACCGCCAGACTTCCGGCCAGGCCGTCTATACCGTCAATGAGGTTGAAAGAGTTGATGATCACGATGATCGTGAAGTAAGTGAGCGCCAGGCTGAACATTTCCGGCATATCGTAAACCCCCAGGAAACCGTGCATGCTTTTGATCTGAACACCACCTTTATACACTATGATGAAAGCGGCCAGCAATTGCCCGATGAACTTCTTCACAGGAGAGATCACCAGGATATCGTCCTTAATACCCAGGAAAAAGATGATAAAAGCCGCAGCAATGTAATACTGAAATTCCGGCGCGCTTCCCGGAGGCAGGCTGATGAGTATAGCCAGGATAAATCCAGCGAAAATACCCAGTCCCCCCAGTGAAGGAATCGGATTGATGTGTACTTTTCTGGCATCGGGAACATCAAATAATTTTTTCATCTCCGCCACCCGGATAATGACAGGTATGGATAAGAATGTGATTGCAAAGGAAAGAGAGAGTGAGAGTATTACATCAAACATGCGGTTGTGGATATATACGTGAACAAAATTATAACTTAAAATCCTAACTGCCCATTAACATGCCATTAATTGTGGCCTTCTACACAAAATCACCTACATCCGTCAAAACACCACCTGCAAAAACCAGGCCCGCACGTTCAATTTCTTAATACATTTAAAATTGTAATACCTTAGTTTTGTAATCTTCAAAACAAAACGAACATGCCAGCTTTAAAAGACATTGCAACCCAAATCCGCAGAGACATCGTAAGAATGGTTCACGGCTGCGCCAGTGGCCACCCCGGTGGCTCTCTCGGCTGCGCCGATTTTCTTACGGCCCTCTACTTTCAACAGATGAAACATGATCCGGCCTTCAATATGGACGCCAGGGGCGAGGATTTGTTCTTCTTATCTAACGGACATATTTCACCTTTATTTTATTCAACCCTCGCAAGAGCCGGGTATTTTGACGTAAAAGAACTGGCCACTTTCCGAAAACTGAACTCCCGCCTGCAAGGCCACCCCGCCACCCACGAGCACCTGCCCGGCGTGAGAATCGCCTCCGGCTCCCTGGGCCAGGGCATGAGCGTGGCCATCGGCGCGGCGCTTACAAAAAAACTGAACAACGACCCGCAACTGGTGTACTCCCTCCATGGAGACGGAGAACTCCAGGAAGGACAGGTATGGGAAGCGATTATGTTCGCCGCCCACAATAAAGTGGACAACCTGATCTCCACCATCGACTGGAACGGTCAGCAAATTGATGGGCCCACCAGCAAAGTATTGAGCCTTGGCGACCTCGCCGCTAAATTCGCCGCCTTCGGCTGGGAAATCGTTCACCTCGAAAAGGGTAACGATATGGATGAAGTGGTGGCCGCACTGGATAAAGCCAAAAGCCTTACCGGTAAAGGAAAACCCGTCGTGATCCTGATGGTGACCGCTATGGGAAGCGGCGTCGACTTTATGGAAGGCAGCCACGAATGGCACGGTATCGCTCCAAACGATGAACAACTCGCTAAGGCTTTGGCCCAGTTGCCAGAAACACTTGGCGACTACTAAAAACGACTGATCACTTTCTTATACGAATAAGCCCCTGCTTCAACACAGGGGCTTATTCGTATAAGAAGATCATAGCAGTCAGGCTCCCTTTATCTTCTTATTCGTCACCCATACCCCCGCCAGTATAATCCCCAGGCATCCGATCTGCAGTAACGTAATCTCTTCGTGGGCAAGAAAGCCCCAGATCAACGCCACGAACGGGATGCCGTAAGTAACCATGGAAGAGAAAATCACCCCCGCGCGCTTCACCAGCATATAAAAAAGGATAGAAGCCAGCGCCGTTCCCAATGCACCCAATACAACCGAGGCACCTGTGGAAAACAATACCGGAGTAGCTGTAAAATCGTGGTTGAAATACCCGCTGATAAAAAGAGTCAGCAGCGCAGGAAGCAAAAGAAAACCCAATGCGGCAGAAGCGATATGAATGGAATCGATGCCCTGTAAATGCCTGCTCACCAGGTTTACGTTCAGCCCATAACAGATGGTGGCCACCAATACCAGCGATGAGTAAGAAACATAAGAGAGATCGGGAACACCTTTAGACAGAAACAATAAGCACAATCCAATAAAGCCGATACTCACCCCGAGCCATTTGTTCCAAGATACTTTCGCCTGAAAGAAAGAAACACTTACCAATATGGTGAACAGCGGCGTTAACGCGTTCAGGATACCGGCCAGTGCGCTATCGATCCTGGTTTCGGCTATGCAGAACAGAAAGGAAGGGAAAAAATTACCCAGTAAGCCCGACCACACGATTAAAACGATCTTTTGTTTGGGAATGTTGCGAAGGGCCCGGATGAAAAATGGCAGCAATACAATACCTGCGCTCGCCATCCTGAGGGCCGCCACCTGGTAAGCGGAAAGCGCTTCCATACCCGTTTTCATGAGTTGAAACGAACTGCCCCATATTACTGAAAGCCCTATAAAAAGGACCCAGTTCATCCATTTGTTGTCCTGCATACGATTGAAAGGATACGAAGGTAGGCAGATTTTTTGCTGTGCTGGTGAAAACAATTTCAATGGAAAGGCCGTAATTTACCTGACCATTCATTATTCACCTTTAAACAATTACCATATGGGATTCGTCAAGGAATTTAAAGACTTCGCCGTAAGGGGCAATATGCTTGACCTGGCGATCGGTGTAATCATCGGCGGCGCTTTCAACAACATCGTGAAATCTTTGACCGATGATATCATTACACCGCTGTTGCTTACACCTGCATTGAACGCATTGAACCTTTCCGACCTGCAGGACCTTACCATGTTCGGCGCTGTAAAGTACGGCATGTTCATTTCAGCGGTCATCAACTTCATCATCGTGGCTTTTGTGCTTTTTATGCTGGTACGTACCATCAACAGGATGAGGAAGAAGGAAGCAGAAGCACCGGCAGCGCCACCAGCGCCCACGGCATCGGAAAAACTACTCATGGAGATCCGCGACGAACTCAGAAAAAAATAAGAACGGCTTTCTATCCTTCCGTTCAATTGCTATTTTTGCGGGGCCGCCTACCAAAGGCGGCCTCTTTTCATTAAACAGGATACCATGAAACTGACCGGCCTTTCCGCCTTTGTACTGCTCCTATCTCTTTCCCTTTCAGCACAAGATGCCACCGTTAAAAAACTGAGGGAAGATGCGTCAAAAAACGTGACCAAACCCAATGAACAACCGGAAGGATGGATGCAGAAAGGATTGCTGAATATCAACTTATCGCAGGGGAGTTCTTCCAACTGGTCGGCAGGCGCGGATAAATTCACTTTCGCCAACAATCTTTTCCTCAACTACCAGGCATTGTATAAAAATGGAAAGAACTTCTTCGATAATAATTTCGATGTGAACTATGGTATGGTGAACACCACCTCCACTGGGTTCCGGAAGAATGATGACCGCTTTGATGTACTTTCCAAATACGGCCGCCAACTGGATACCTCCGGCGTTTGGTTTTTCACCGTAATGGGCAATTTCCGGACGCAGCTCACCGATGGCTACCGCTACTTTAAAACAGCCGCCGGCGCCGATACCAGCGAACTGTCGTCCAGCTTCCTTGCGCCCGCCAACTTATTGCTCTCACCCGGTATTGAATGGCGGCCCAATAATACGTTCAGTGTATTTCTTTCCCCTGCTTCCTCGCGGTGGATCATCGTAAGCCGCCGCACCAACAGGCTGGCCGAACTGTATGGCGTGGAGCCTGGCAGCACCTACCGCTACGAGATCGGTGGATTCCTTACGGCGAATTACAACAAAGAACTCGCGAAGAACATCAGCTACAAAGGAAGGCTCGACCTCTTTTCGAATTACCGGAACAACCCGGCCAATGTAGACGTATTCTTCACTAACTTATTGGCACTCAAAGTAAACAAATGGCTGCAGGTTACTTATAACCTCGATATTATTTATGATGATGACGCGCTGAAGCCGGAAGGATCGCGCTGGGGAACGCAGATCAAATCACTGCTCGGCGTCGGATTCGCCACCAGTTTTTAAGGGCATTTTGCTTACTTTTGACCACTATGGCCGCAAATACTCCCTCCTACCAGATTAAACTGCCGCAGTTCGAAGGTCCGTTCGATCTGCTGCTGTTCTTCATCGAAAGAGATGAACTGGATATCTATAATATTCCCATCACCAGGATCATCAAAGACTTCCTGGAATACATTCACGGGCAGGAACAACTGAACATTGAATTGTCCAGCGAATTCATCCTTTTCGTGTCCACGCTCATGCGCATCAAGGCCAAGATGCTGCTTCCCCGCAAGGAACTGGACGCCCAGGGCAACGAGATTGATCCCCGCCAGGAACTGATCGATAAAATTCTCGAATACAAAAAATTCAAGGAAGCCTCCACGCAACTCAGCGAAATGGAAGCCATCCGCATGCTGATGGTGAAAAGAGGCAACCTTCAGAAAGACCTCTCCAATATCGGGGAGGAAGCCGGGGAAGGAACGGAAATACAGGCCATCTCCATGTTCAAACTCATGAAGGCTTTTGAACGGGTGATGCAGCGCTTATACGACAAGAAAAACCAGCCCGTGCACACCGTGGTGCAATACAAATACACCATGGAGCAAAGCCGGGAAGCGATGATAAGCCTGGCCTCCCACAAAAAGACCATGTCGTTCGAGAAGATATTTGAATCGTGTAACGACCGCGTTCATGCGATCTTCATGTTCCTGAGTATGCTGGAACTGGTACAGATGAAATTCCTGAAGATCATGACCGGCGAGGGCCGTAACAATTTCATCATCGAATACATTGAGCCGGAGAACAGGGAAATTGCGGAAGCGGGCGAAACGCCCACTCCCGATCCTTTATTGCAATAATGTTTCTACCGTAACTGTTTCTCTTAGCATGGCGCGTACCGCGTCGGCGATACCTTCGGCATCGTAACCACATTCGCGGTGCAGTTCTTTCAGGGTGCCGTGTTCCACCAACCTGTCGGGAATACCCAATATAGTGACTTCCGCCTGGTAATTGTGTTGGGCCATGAACTCGAGGATGGCGCTGCCGAATCCGCCCACAACGGTGCCGTCTTCCACGGTAACCACTTTCTTATATTTTGAGAATACTTCGTGCAGCATTACTTCATCCAGAGGTTTCACAAAACGCATATCGTAATGCGCAGGGTCAATTCCTTCGGAACGCAGGCTGCGGATGGCCGCGGCGGCAAAGTTGCCGGGATGTCCCAAACTCAGTATCGCCACATCTTTCCCATCTTTTAATTTGCGGCCGGTACCGATGGTGATCTCCTGCAAAGGTGTGCGCCATTCAGGCATTACTCCTTCCCCCCTCGGGTAACGGATCACAAAAGGATAACCGTTGGAATCGAGTTGAGCGGTAAACATCAGGTTACGCAATTCCGACTCATTCATCGGCGAACTGATGATCATATTGGGAATACACCTGAAATAAGCGATATCGTAAGCGCCATGGTGCGTGGGACCATCTTCTCCCACCAATCCGGCGCGGTCCAGGCAAAGTACCACGGGTAGTTTCTGAATGGCCACATCATGCACCACCTGGTCGAAGGCCCGTTGCATAAACGAAGAATAGATGTTACAGAAAACGCGCAATCCCTGTGTGGCCATGCCTGCCGAAACCGTTACGGCGTGTTGCTCGCAAATGCCCACATCAAAAGCGCGGTCGGGCATCTTATCCATCATGAACTTCAGCGAACAGCCGCTGGGCATCGCAGGTGTAACGCCCATGATATTGGGGTTCATTTCCGCCAGTTCAATCATTGTATGACCAAATACATCCTGGTATTTCGGCGGTTGAGGCAAATCAAATTTCTTCTTGTAAATCTCTCCGGTAATTTTATCGAAGAGCCCTGGCGCGTGCCATTTGGTCTGGTCCTTTTCTGCCAGGGCATATCCTTTTCCTTTTACGGTAACGATGTGCAGCAGTTTGGGGCCGGGAATATTTTTGAGGTCACGGAGCGTGTCCACGAGCTTCGTGATGTTGTGCCCGTCTATCGGACCGAAATACCGGATCTTCAGCGCTTCAAAGAGGTTACTGCTTTTGGTGAGCATGCCTTTGATGGTATGGTCCAGTTTGCTGGCCATTTCGCGTGAAAAGCGTGAACCGATGGGCAGTTTTCCCAGAGCGTTCCACACATCATCCTTCAGTTTATTGTAGGTATGTGAAGTGGTAATATCCGTCAGGTATTCTTTCAGCGCCCCAACATTGGGGTCGATGCTCATACAATTGTCGTTGAGAATGATGAGCATATCGCTATCTGCAACACCGGCGTGGTTCATGGCTTCGAACGCCATGCCAGCGGTCATGGAGCCATCGCCGATCACGGCAACCGATTTCCGGTCCTCTCCCCTGTACTTCGCGGCCATAGCCATACCGAGGGCGGCAGAGATGGACGTGGAGGAATGTCCCACACCGAAAGTATCATAGTCACTTTCTGATCTTTTGGGGAATCCGCTCAATCCTTTGTATTTGCGGTTGGAAGGGAAACTTTCCCTTCTGCCCGTGAGTATTTTATGCCCGTAAGCCTGGTGGCCCACATCCCATACCAGTTGATCGTAGGGTGTATTGTACACATAATGAAGCGCCACGGAAAGCTCCACCACGCCTAAACTGGCGGCGAAATGCCCTCCGTGGATACTCACCACGTCAATAATATACTGGCGCAGTTCTTCGCAAACCTGTTGCAACTGATCTTTGGTAAGCAGTTTCAGGTCGTCGGGGGTATTGATGTTTCTGAGCAGTGGGCCCGCTGTGATCTCCATGTAAGCAAATGGTTAATATGGGTGCAAAAATACAATAATTAGGCCATGACAACCCATTAATAACAGGATGAAAGGCGAAAGGTTGAACCATTAACGGAAGAAGCGCTGAATATATTTTCCGGGAACACCATCGGTGCGTTCGAGTGAGAGCAGGAATATGCCCTGCGCGGTGCCAGGCATGTTGAAGCGGTGCTGAAAAACACCCGCTGAGGTTACCCGGAGTTTTTCGGTGTGGATGGCCTGGCCGATGCTGTTGTAAACCGCCAGCCTGTATTCGGTGCGGTCCGCTTTCCATTGCAGTAATACCTGTTTGGAACCGGGCGCGGCCGCAAGCCGGAAACCCGTTTCAACAGGTCGCGTATCGGAAGACGGGAGAAGGGGATTGAGTACGGACCCGCAGGGAAGTATATTGAAACTAAAGGACTTAAGGTCACACCCCATCGCCGAGGCGATCACCACCTTGTAGCGCCCTTCTGAAAGGTTATCCAGGGGTATATTCGGAGCGGTATTGTCCGTACCAAGAGTGTACAGGTCGTTGATGGTATACTGGTTGTCGTTATCAGCATCTTTTGCGAGGGTATAATCCATCGGAAAAACACTGGTATAATCTGAAGCGAATACTTCAATAAAAGCGGAGCCGTTGGATGGGCAGGCAGTTCCGTTGGTAACGGTGAGTACGGCGGAGAGCGACGAATTATCGCCGGCGGAATTGTTGCTTTCACCGGCGCTTTGTTTGGATTCTTTCAACCAGCCGCAGTCGCCGTCAAGCAACCGCGCGA
This sequence comes from Parasegetibacter sp. NRK P23, assembly GCF_023721715.1. Taxonomy (NCBI): domain Bacteria; kingdom Pseudomonadati; phylum Bacteroidota; class Chitinophagia; order Chitinophagales; family Chitinophagaceae; genus Parasegetibacter; species Parasegetibacter sp. NRK P23. The sequence continues at coordinate 12,562 of NZ_JAMDLG010000007.1, read as the reverse complement.
AAGTATTGCCTCTTCCCGTGGACATGCCCAGCACTTCATAAGTGAAGGACATATTATCGAGGTCGAATGTGAACGGTGTACAGCCCGAGTTAGAAGAAGTAGTGATCGAAGCGGAAGGTTCGGCAGGAAGGTTTCTGATCACTGCATCCACTACAGTTCCGGTACTATTAAGCAATACCACTTGTTCCGCACCGCTTCCACCATCTGTGAAAAGGCCTGCTCCGGTAGTAGGAATTGTGCCGCTGGTGCAATTGCAGGTATTCCAGTTCAGTTGTGCGGTAACCGATTTGGTGAGGTTTCCGCAACCGGAAGGGAGTACGTCCATGCCGGCGATCACATAATATTCACCGGGTAACAGAATCGTATTAGCGGGAATGGTGATGGAGTAATCGCCATCGGTAAGCACATAGCAGCCGATATTGGCCGGGCCGGGACCGAAATTATACAACTCAACAAATTCTGAGGTAACAGGGCATCCGTTGTCGGGCCAGGGCATGTACTCATTGATTACAACCCGCCCCTGCCCATTGGCAGCACCCGCCCACAGCAGCGCTACGAGCAAGCAACCCGGGATGCGGGTCCATAGATGATGGAGGTACGGTATGGGTTTCAAGAGAACGGATTTTCGAATAGTGAAGTTAGCAACAAACAGCATAAACTACCAAATCACCCCATACCCCTAAAAGACATTTTTCCTTGTGCTAAAGGTTTCTATCTAAATGTTTAAACACCATTTACACCCCGTTTTTACCATTAATACTTTTCGGTTTCCGTGACAGGGGTAAATGGTTAGATTTGTAAGTACAGAACCTATATGCTGAAAAAAATTCCCCGATATTGGTTGTTCCAGGTGGCAGGCTGGAGTTCCGTTACCATCTCCTACATTTTCCTGGCCTACACCTTCAATGAGCTTTCTGAAAGTATCATCGACCAGCTTTTTATATTCATCACCACCGGGCTGGCCACTTCCCACCTGCTTCGTTCCTACATCAAGCAGACCAACTGGCTCCTGTTACCGGTGGAAAAAGCCATGCCCCGCCTGCTGATGGCGCTGGTGGTGGCCTGCCTGATTGCCGCAATGGCCAACATACTGATTTCCAATGTGTTCATTATTCCCAAGAAGACGGCTACCCCATCCATGAGTTTCAATTCGAAACTCCTTACCAAGATGATTGATTACGGTATGTTCCTTACGCCCTGGATCCTCATCTATTACTTCTACCATTACATCAATAAGATCAGGAAACAGGAAGTGGATACCCTGCGCCTGGAAGCGCTGGTAAAAGAACTGGAACTGAAAACCATCAAATCACACATCAACCCGCACTTCATTTTTAACGCGCTCAACAGCATCCGCGCACTGGTGGACGAGGACCCGATCCGCGCCCGGACCGCCATCACGGAACTCAGTAATATCCTCCGCAGCAGTCTACAGGCCGAAAAACAGGAAACCGTTCCGCTGGAAAAAGAATTGAACATCGTAAAAGATTACCTCGCCCTGGAACACATCCGTTTCGAAGACCGGTTACAGGTTGAATACGATATTGATGAAGACACCCTGGACCAACCTATACCGCCCATGATGCTGCAAACACTGGTGGAAAACGCCATCAAACACGGCATCAGCAAACAGGTGGATGGCGGACTGGTGCGCATTATCTCCGATTTCAAAGATGACCACCACGAGCTCATCATCCAGAATACGGGCCGCCTTAATGGCGGAAAGAACGGCGACGGTTTTGGCCTGAACAGCACGCAAAACAGGCTCAGCCTGCTTTTTGGCGAAAAATCAGATTTCGAAATCAAAGAGATCAACGGCAATATGGTGGAAGCCAGGGTAACCATCCCCGTGGTGGAACATTACTGATTTTTAATGTTAACTTAGTTGCCGCCAAATACCTAAACACACACTTTAAATTTTTTACGCATGATCCGCGCGATCCTGATCGATGATGAACGCCTCGCACGCAACGAACTTAAAAAATTATTGCTGGAATTCCCCGAGATCGAAGTAGTGGCCGAAGCCGCCAATGTGGAAGAAGGCATCGAAAGAATTGATACCCTTCAGCCCGATCTGATCTTCCTCGATATCCAGATGCCGGGAAAAACCGGGTTCGACCTGCTTACAGAGCTTGACCGTGCTCCGCACGTTATTTTCACCACCGCCTACGATGAATACGCGCTGAAAGCTTTTGAAGTGAACGCGCTGGATTACCTGCTGAAGCCCATTGAACCCAAACGCCTTTCCGACGCCATACACAAACTCCACCAGCAAGAGGAAAAAGACCAGCAGGCCGGTGGTGAACTCAATGTGAACAGGAGTCTGCTCGGAGAAAATGACCAGGTTTTCGTAAAAGACGGGGAAAGGTGCTGGTTTGTGAAGCTCTCCGAAATCAGGTTGTTCGAAAGCGTGGGCAATTACGCGAAGGTATTCTTCGGCCCCAACAAACCGCTCATCCTGAAATCACTCAACGCGCTCGAGGAACGCCTCGATGAGAAGATATTCTTCCGCGCCAACCGAAAACATATAGTGAACCTGCGGCTGATCGATAAGATAGAACCCTATTTCAACGGGGGCCTGCTCCTGGAAATGAAAGGCGGTGAAAAGATAGAAGTGAGTCGCCGGCAAACCGTGAAGTTTAAAGAAATGATGAGCTTGTAAAATTCTCTATATCAAACAATATTCAATGAGAAAAATAGGAGGGCTTGTCCTCGCACTGATAGTATCCACCACTGCCGCTTCGGCACAACAACTGGAGAAGGTCATCAACATTAAAGAAGTTACGCGCATCGAATCCATACTGGCCGCCGATGATATGGAAGGAAGACGCACTTTTACACCTGGTATCGATAAGGCTGCCGCGTTTATAGCCGAAGAATTCAAAAAAGCAGGACTGAAGCCGGTTTCAGGGAACTCCTTCCTGCAATCATTTTCTATGGTTCGGCCAGATATCAGGAACATAAACGCTTCGCTGAACGGGAACGCGTTCGCGGAAGAAAACATCATCCTGCTTTCCGTAGAAAAAAAGATAGACATCAAACTGCCCGGTTCTTATAAAATCATCAATATCTCTAAAGAGGATGATTTCCGTGCCAAGGGATTACCGCTGCTCACCAGCGCGGAACCGGTCATCGTGGCCGTTGACCCGGCGCATACTTCTATTTTTAAAAGGTTGAAAAATTACAAGCAGGACCGGATGAGCGATGCGGCCAATGTGGTATTCGTGCTTACCTCCGACCCCATCAACACTTTATCGGTTTCCGCAGAAAACAATACGGAGGAAAAGCCCCTCGCCAACGTAGTGGGCATACTTCCCGGCAAGTCAAAACCAGATGAATACGTGATATTTTCGGGTCACTATGACCACCTCGGGATCGGTAAGGCCGTAAACGGTGACTCCATTTATAACGGGGCCAACGACGATGCCGCGGGCACTACCGCCGTGATGATGCTGGCGCAGTATTTCGCGAAGCAAAAAAACAATGAAAGAAGTATCGTTTTCGCGGCCTTCACCGCGGAAGAAGTGGGCGGATACGGCTCCCAGTACTTTTCCCGCCAGTTCAACCCCGACAAGGTAATGGCCATGTTCAATATAGAAATGATCGGCACCGATTCTAAATGGGGAAAAAACAGCGCCTACATCACCGGATATGAAAAAACGGATATGGGTAAAATACTGGCAAAGAACCTTGAAGGAACTGATTTCACCTTCCACCCCGATCCATATCCCGACCAGGACCTTTTCTACCGCTCCGATAACGCCACCCTCGCCCGGCTCGGCGTTCCGGCCCATACCATCTCCACCTCCAAAATGGACAGCGAAAAGCATTACCATACCGTGGAAGATGAACTGGCAACCCTCGACCTGGAGAACATGACAAGGATTATCCGTGCCATAGCCCTCAGCAGCAGGTCCATCATCGCGGGGAAAGACACCCCCTCAAGAGTAGATTCCGGTTCGTTACGTTAATGGAATTCAATATCTTTGCCCACTTTACCAAAGGCATACAACCACAATGGATAACCAATTCAACCCGGATAAGCAACATACGATCAAGTCAGATATAAGCATTTTCGGCACAGGACTGCATACCGGCGCTAAAGTGAACATGACCCTGAAACCCGCCAATCCCGGCTTCGGTTTCCAGTTCAAAAGAATTGACCTTCCAGGTCAGCCCGTGGTAAAAGCGGATTGCGATTATGTTTCGGATACCAGCCGCGGTACCACCCTCGAACACAACGGCGCCAAAGTAAGTACCGTGGAACACATCCTGGCCGCACTGGTGGGTCTTGGCGTAGACAACGTACTGATTGAAGTGGACGGACCCGAAATTCCCATCATGGACGGCAGCTCCCGCCCGTTTATAGAACTCATCGAAAAAGTCGGCGTTACCGAACAGGAGGCCGCGAAAATATGGTACAGCATCGACCAGAACATCAACTTCTACGATGAAGCCAAACGCGTGGAAATGGTAGCCATGCCCTCCATGGATTATAAGATCACCACGCTGATCGATTTCAACTCACCCGTTTTGGGCACACAACACGCCGGCCTGAAAAGAATGAGCGACTTCAAGAATGAAATCGCCGCCTGCCGCACGTTCTGCTTCCTCCACGAACTGGAAATGCTGCTCGACAACAACCTCATCAAAGGAGGTGATATCAATAACGCGATCGTGGTGGTGGATAAGCCCCTGACCGAAGCCGAAGCCGATAGGCTCGCAAAAGTTTTCGGTAAAGAAAAGATCGAAGTAATCGGAGAAGGGTACCTCAATAACCTGGAACTCCGTTTCCCCAACGAACCCGCACGGCACAAACTGCTCGATGTGGTGGGTGATCTTGCGCTGATCGGCTACCCCATCAAGGCACGCATCATCGCTAACCGCCCGGGACACAGCACCAACGTGGCTTTCGCGAAAAAGATCAAGGAATACATCAAGAAGAACAAGCACATCAAAGATGTACCCGTTTACGATCCCAACCAGGAACCGGTTTACAACCTGCTCCAGATCGAAAAAACATTGCCACACCGCTACCCGTTCCTGCTCATCGATAAAGTGATCGAAATGAGTGACAAACACATCATTGGGGTGAAAAACGTCACGTTCAACGAGCAGTTCTTCCAGGGCCATTTCCCCGGAAATCCTGTAATGCCCGGCGTATTGCAGGTGGAAGCGTTGGCGCAAACCGGCGGCATTCTCTGCATCAACGCCATGCCCCCGGGCCAATACGATACTTATTTCCTTAAAATCGACAATTGTAAATTCAGGCAGCAAGTAGTGCCAGGCGATACACTTTTACTGAAAATGGAACTCTCCGCCCCCATCCGCAGAGGGATCTGTGAAATGAAAGGAACAGTGTATGTAGGCAATAAAGTAGCCACCGAAGCAGATCTTGTGGCGCAACTCGTTAAAAGAGAAGCCTAATCCATTATTAACTTTCATTCAGCATGATCCATCCACACACCTATATCCACCCGAATGCCAAACTCGCCACGAACGTAAAGATCGACCCCTTTACCGTAATACATCCCGACGTAGAGATCGGCGAAGGCACCTGGATAGGTTCCAACGTGACCATCATGGAAGGTACCCGCATCGGAAAGAACTGTATGATCTTTCCCGGAGCAGTATTGGGCGCACTTCCGCAAGACAGAAAATACACCGGCGAAAAAACCACCGTCGAGATCGGCGACAATTGCGTGATCCGCGAATTCGTGACCATCCACCGTGGCACCACCGACCGCTGGAAAACAGTGATTGGTAACAATTGCTGGATCCTCGCCTACACGCACATCGGACACGATTGCATCATCGGTAACAACTGCACGCTCAGCAACAGTACACAACTCGCGGGACACGTTGTACTGGGCGATCATGTGGGTATGGGCGGCGTTTGCGCCGTGCACCAGTTCGTGCACATCGGTCAGCACGCGTTCATAGCCGGAGGTTCACTCGTTTCCAAAGATGTTCCTCCTTACATCAAAGCGGCCCGTACGCCTTTAAGTTATTCCGGCGTAAACTCCGTTGGACTGAAGCGCCGCGGGTACAGCATCGAAAAAATCAACCACATCCTCGATATCTACCGCATCATCTATAATAAGGGCAGGAACACCAGCCAGGCCCTCGAATTCATTGAAGAGGAACTGCCTGCCAGCGATGAACGCGATGAGATCGTGACCTTCATCCGCGAAAGCGGAAGGGGTATCATTAAACGGTTCACCAAAGGGAACTCGGATGAGGATTGAGGTGGAAAACGCCGGAAAACGCTTTAACCGTGAGTGGATATTCCGCCACTTTACCCATTCTTTTGTTGCAGGAAAGGCTTACGCGATTACAGGTCCCAACGGATCGGGGAAGTCAACTTTTTTGCAGGTACTCTCTGGAGCACAGGCGGCAAGCGAGGGAAAAATAACCTTCTTCCCAGATGCATCAGTTTCAGCCGATCCTGAACAGCATTTTCAATATATCTCCATCGCGGCGCCCTACCTGGAAGTCGTGGAAGAAATGAGCGCCCCGGAATTCCTCCGCTTTCACAATACATTCAAACCCCTGCTCAAAGGATTTTCCATTGCAGAAATTCTTTCCGAAGTAGGCCTCGAGAAAGCGAAGAACAAACAGATCCGCCTCTTTTCCTCCGGCATGAAACAACGAATGAAGCTGGCGCAGGCATTCTTTTCAGACACCCCCATCCTCCTGCTGGATGAACCCTGCACCAACCTCGACAAAGAGGGCTATGCCCTGTACCATAGGCTGGTAGAACGTTTCGCGCCTCAAAGGTTGGTTGTTGTAGCCTCCAACGATACCCAGGAGTATGGCTTCTGCGATACGGTCATCAACCCCTCCGGCAAATAGAGTTACTGATGTGATATTGATCACGTCACCGGAAAAGCAACTGGCTTATTTTTGTGCAGAAAAACAAATACGATGAACCAGTCCTTCCAATCCATCATCAACAGCAATACCCCGGTGCTCATCGATTTCTATGCCCACTGGTGCGGCCCATGCAAAATGATGCCCCCGGTACTCAAAGAAGTAAAAGATAAGCTGGGTAACAATATATCCATCTTCAAGGTTGATGTGGATGCCCACCCTGATGTTGCCGGAGCCTACAATGTCAGCTCTGTCCCTACCCTGATGCTTTTCAGAAACGGAAAATTACTATGGCGCGAACCAGGCGTTAAATCCGCCCCTCAATTGTTGCAACTTATTCAACAATATGCTTCCTGAATATCCCTGTACAACAGGTAACCCATAAATCCCCTCACCCAACAACTGAACTACTACAGGTTGAAAGCCTATAGGTTAAAAAAGCGCTGAAAGTCTATACAATCGCATCGCCTGTTCTTTTTGTTTTTATCGATGTAGCAACAAAAGTTTGCGGTAGCTAAAGCCTTGCACTAAACCCCATCGCCTGAGCTAGCGCATTTGAGACCAGTCAAGTCACCACCAACTCCTCCAAAGGATCTTCCCTCCCACCAACAAGCCTCCCCTAACCAATGCCTCCCAAAAAACAAACGGTTCCAAACCCCGGCGCCGGCCTGTAAATTTTTCGTGTAGAAAAAGCGGGTGGCCAATCCACCATCCAAAAAATAAAAATCAACCCTCCCTAACTCAACCTCCGTTCGCTTTTTCACGCGAAAAATTTACAGGTCGTAAGCCGGCATCACCTCCTCACCCATCAACCCACATCCAAATCAATTAATCCTGTTAATAACCAGGTTATCATAATAAACATAATCCGTAGAAGACACCCCCCAATCCGCCAAAGAACTACCGCCCCTGAAAGTATGGAACGCCATGTTCTTCACCAACCGCTGATTATCGTTCGTGGTCCAACGAATGGCCTGATCCAGTAACGTCGTATTATTGATCCTGATACGGATCCATCCATTGGTGCTGCTGCCCGTATTGCTCTTTACATAAATGTGTACATGGTACCAGGTCCCTTTACTAAGCGCTCCCGAACTGGGGAACGACTTCCCGAAGTTATTTCCGAATTGCCCGGGCTGATCCTTGTAGTACACATACGGATGCAGGTACACCCGGCTGGGATTGGAATTGGGAGAATACCACATCAAACGAACGCTGCCTCCGTTTCCGTCCGTTCCCGGATCTCCACCGGTATTCCCTTCCCCGATACGGAACCCGAATCCGACCTTACCTCCTCTTCCCCAGTTGAACTCGGAATGAAACCGCATATCATAGTCCAGTGAATATTCCGATCCATCAGAAATGTCCACATTCGCGATCACACCGCCAGCTCCGGTAAGCGCATTCGGCAGCAAAGTAATGCGGGCGCTTTTGCCCCCGTCTTTTCCATTGGAAATGTAGCCCCTTGAATCTACCCAACCGCTCACATTACCGAAATCGGTAGCCGCCTGCGATTGTGTATAGGTAGTAAATAGTGTTCTGTTTTCCCAGTTGATGGTGCGATCGTTGTAAATAGCGTCGGAAACAATCGCCGGTTCGTTGTTTACCGGCGCTGGTTCAGGCTGCGGCAGCGCGGTATCTTTTTTACAGGAGAACAGGACAAGGGTGGCCAGCAACAGGCCCAAAGGCTGAAATTTTCTTTTCATAATGGTGCAATTTTTAGTACCTCCAATTTGAAAAGAAATGACCGCAATACCATTTTTAGTGCTACGCCAAAACTACTACCAGCGTTTTTTTCTTTATTGATAATCAGTGTTTTTCTAGCCCGCTAAAGGGGAGATTATCTTCAACCCATATTATGATAGTAAAAACAGCAACCATGCAACGCCCGCCGCAACCAATGTATTCAGAAAATTCACGGCATCGTTGCCCAACAATTGCTTCCTTTCGAGCCAGGCCCCCAGAAAGGAGTCTGTGAGATTACCCGTTATCCCCGCAGCAAATACAATGTAAGCAGCACGACTTTGACCATTAAAAAGATAAAATACAACGCCAATCATGGCTGCACCCAGTATTCCCGCAAGTGTTCCTTCTAAACTTACTACCCCATCGGCACCCGGTGCTTCTCGCCGGAAAGTGGCAATGTTGAAAAAACGTTTTCCCCATACCATGCCCAGTTCCGAAGAAAGTGTATCCGATGTGGCGGAAGATAAAGCTGCCGCAATCAATAGTTCAGCGATAAATTTTTCAGGGAACATAAGTGCAGCCAAACCTGCCAACATAGGCACGCCTCCATTGGCCAATACCTGCCAGGCCGCCCGCCTTTCCTCGTGCACCGGCCTTCCAAGCATGGCGGCCTTTTCTCGCTTACGGTAGGCTGTAGCCGCTGTGGCCGATAAAAAGAATACCGCCAGCAATACAAGGGAAGAGAACCCTGCACCATAATACAAAACCAGCCCCAGCACCATCGCCCATATTGCCCCGGCAAAGGTTAGTTTACGGAAGCGAATACACAGTACTCCGGTAAGTAAAAGGAGGAGGCTTACAAAAATTTCCTGGTAGCCTGGCGTAGTCATGCTGCAAAGATGCGTTTCCAATACCATATTTTCACACCAGTATCCTGTCTTTCGGAGGTTCCTCCCCTGCGGCGAAAATACGGATGCTATCCAAAGTGGTTTCCGCTATCTGTGTAAGCGCTTCTTCCGTGAAGAAGGCCTGGTGTCCGGTAACGAGTACATTGGGGAAACTCATCAACCGCTGGATCGCATCGTCTTCAATAATCTGGGCGGAAAGGTCCTTAAAGAAAATTTTCTCCTCCTGCTCATACACATCGATACCAAGGTAGCCCACCTTTCCTGTTTTCAGCGCCTGAATGATGTCGGCAGTATGCAGCAACCCGCCGCGGCTGGTATTGATTATTGTACAGCCATGCTTAACAAGATCAAGAGTTTCCCGGCAAATAAGGTGTTTGTTCTCCGGCGTAAGCGGACAATGCAGGGAAATAATATCCGACTGACGCATCACTTCTTCAAAAGACATGTATTGCACCCCCGCTTTTTCCAATGCCGCATCCGGGTAAGGATCGTAAGCAATTACCCGGCATCCGAACCCCTTCATGATCCTACAGAACGCCTGGCCAATTTTACCGGTACCAATCACGCCGGCGGTTTTACCAAACAGGTTGAAACCCAGCAATCCGTTCAGGGAGAAATTTTGCTCACGTACACGGTTATACGCCTTATGTGTTTTACGGTTCAGGGTGAGCAGCATGGCCACAGCATGTTCAGCCACGGCTTCCGGAGAATACGCCGGAACCCGGCATACGCGAACACCGGAACGCTTCGCGGCTTCCAGGTCCACGTTATTGAAACCCGCGCAACGCATGGCAATCAGTTTTATTCCTTTTCCCGCCAGCACGTCTATTACAGGGGCGGGTAACTTATCGTTCACAAAGGCACATACGCCGAAAGTTCCGGGTTGAATGGCTTGTACGATATGCGGCCCAAGATGCGTTTCCAGGTATTCCAGTTCAAAACCGTAGGGCGCATTGGCTTTATCGAAAAATACTTTATCGTATGGCTTGGCGGAGAAAAAAACGATCTTTTCTTTCATAGTTCAGGTGAATGATGAAGGAATGGTTAAGATGAATGTAGGAAAATTTCAGCGAAGCGGTTTCACCTATCTTTGCAGACCAATGCTTCATTATGAAAAAAACGCTTTGCTTTACCGTTTTATGCCTGCTGTCAACCTGGTGTTTTTCCCAGGAACTTCATGTGATGACTTTCAACATCCGGCTGAATACAGCTTCGGACAGTGCGAACGCCTGGCCATTCCGTAAAGATATGGCCGCGAGCCAGATCCTCTTCCATAAGGCACATACCATTGGCGTTCAGGAAGCGCTTCACAACCAGATGATGGACCTGAAGGAACGTTTGCCACAATACAAATACACCGGCGGGGGCCGGGACGACGGTAAAACGAAGGGAGAATACAGCGCTATCTTCTACGATACCACGCGCCTTCAAATGCTTGCCACGGAAACCTTCTGGCTTTCGCAAACCCCAACCGTGCCTGGTAGCAAAGGCTGGGATGCCGCCATTACCAGGATCGTGACCTGGGCCAGGTTCCGTGATAAAAAAACCAATAAGGTGTTCTACCATTTTAATACCCATTTCGACCACAAAGGACAAGAAGCCCGGAAAGAAAGCGCCAAGCTGCTCCTCCGGAAAGTAAAGGAGCTCGCAGGAAATTATCCCACCATCATCACAGGCGATTTCAACGCTACTCCCTCCGATGAACCCATTCGTGTTTTGCTGGAAGCTGAACCCGATTTGCGTTTCACCGATGCCAAAAGCATTTCGGCCACACCACATTATGGCCCTACCGGAACGTTCACCGGTTTCGGTCCGAAAGAAACCTCCAACGACCCCATAGATTATATTTTCATCCGCAACAATTTGAAAGTACTGCAACACGCCACGTTGTCGCAAACATGGGGAGGCCGTTTTTCTTCCGATCATTTCCCGGTGTTTGCCACCGTATCTTTATAGGTATGATGAACAAATCAGACTGGGAAAAATACATCGTTGCGCAACCGCTATTTCCTGTAGTGGAACTATTGCCGGGGGAAAAGTTACTGGCCATGAACCTCACTGCTTCCAATACGGAACTGTCTGCTGAACTGGTGCGTGATACCCAAGCATTTTCAGCGTACATCACCCGTCTTCTTTCCTCGAAGGGTTGCCGCTACGGCATTGGCGGCTACAACGAACACCGCACCGTTTACGCACGCAGCAACGTTTTTGACGGCACTGAACCACGCCGCCTGCACCTGGGCGTTGATATATGGGGAGAAGCGGGCAGCCCCGTATTTCTTCCCATAACAGGAACCGTGCACAGCACGGCATTCAACCAGCAATTCGGTGATTATGGGGCCACACTTATCGTGAAACACCACACCCCTGTTGGTGATTTTCACACGCTGTATGGACACATCTCCTTGCGTGATATTGAAGGACTACAGGAAGGTGCGCTACTGGAAGCCGGGAGCGAAATCGCCCATTTTGGTATTCCCGCAGAGAACGGGGAATGGCCACCGCACCTGCACTTCCAGGTAATATTAGATATGCAGGGAAGGAAAGGTGATTACCCCGGAGTATGCGCGTTTTCAGAAAGCGCACAATGGTTAGAGAACAGCCCGGATGCGGGGTTGATGACGGGGTTGCGGGAAAGGGAGGTTGTTGCAGGCTAGGGTTGTGTTCACGCAGTTGATTCGTTTCACGCAAAGACGCGAAGGAGCGAGGACGCAAAGCCTTAATTGGATTAATAAAGGTTTCAGTGCCATAATTTTTTCTCGCTACGGCGCTACGACGCCACGGCCTGTTGAATACCCCAAGACTGGCTGGTTTTCAGGATACAATTTTCAATTATTCATTCCTGTTGGCGCTCATATACCTTTTTCAGGATGAATAAAAAATGAATTGGTTGATAGTGCTCTGGCAACAAGAAATTAAATCAACCGCCAACGTTGCGCCTGCGAGGTACGAAGCAATTGCGAGAAATAAAATACTAAAAAATCCAGCAGCCAGCCCAACAATTAATGCCTTGCGTCCTCGCTCCTTCGCGTCTCGTATGTTTGTGTTGTTGTAATAATTTAGCTTAATCAATGTGAAAAGTCAGGGAACCCAAA
>NZ_JAMDLG010000006.1 GCF_023721715.1 Parasegetibacter sp. NRK P23 | reverse complement strand
AAAATTGGCTTGCTGTCATTTGTCGGCTAATTTGAAAACGAATGCTCAATTAGGCTTGCCTATAACGTAACGGCTTTGCGATGGCCGGGATTTGAAAACGTAAACAGTCTTGCCGAGAATGAATTTACTTAGAAAACCAAACATCACGTTTACCGTCTAACCCAGCTATTGCAAAACTATTGTTAGCTGGAGTGCCCTTTAATCAAAGTAAAATTTATTTTATAATCGAAGTCCTAATAAAAATTCAGGGCTATATTAAGTACTACTGTCATTAAGAAACAAACAGCGATGATTGTCAAGTTTACTCCGGCTCTTTGAATCCAACTTTTGTGTGCCAAGTCATAACCAACTTTTTTTGAAAGAGCGACAAAACATCCCATAAACAAAAACCAAATTGTGAAAAACAAAGATATTCTCCCCCGAAACAATGTTGTCACCAAGTCATGAATTAACCCACAAAAAATGAATGTCAAAATCACAGCAGTCCAAATTGGCAACACTTTTTTTATGGGTTTAAATATTTTCCGCCCTAAATAGTACCCGAAAATCGGATTCCAAAAATTCCAAAAAGCTACAAAGTTTTTAGCACCAAGTGATCTTTGCAAATTATTACGCAATGATTTGGAATGCCCAATAGGAACTCCGTTTCTCTTTTCAACATACTCTGCTAATGTCATTTTGTTGGTCAATGTTTCCTTGTCTATACGATTATATCTCCTCTGAAACACACTCGAATCAGGCAAATGTAAAGAGAAGTGGCATTACTATTACAAGTCATTTTAACCTGGTATTTATTACTCTAATGTCTTTGCTTTTTATAACGTCTACGGGCATTTCAGCTAACGTAACGGCTTTGCGATGGCCGGGATTTGAAAAAACGTAAACAGTCTTGCCGATATTGAATTTACTTTTTAAAACGAACATCACTTTTACCGTCTAACCCGGATATTGCAAAACTATTGTTACATGCCGTTTTTTTATAGTACCATGTAAAATGTCTAATTATTCATAAAAAAAACCACATTAAGATCGTCTCAAATACAGCTTAGGCTATCAACGTAAATGTAAATCTTAGATTTGATGCGATAAGTTTTCAAGATTTTATTTGCTTGTCATTGCCCTGAGCATAAAAATCAATGCTCCTGATGTCCTTTCAGCACCGCGCAATTTATTTTGAAGAGCCGAAAGTTTGAAATAGGTATTTACCCATACCACTAGTCCGATTGGAAACAATAAAAAAAGCCAATAAGTTGGAAGTCCAAATTTATAATACTCAAAGTCCGACGAAGACACATCGGGCATCTCGCTTAACTTCTCTTTTACAATTTTTGTATCCTCATCCAATGTCAAATCAGATGTGTACTCCTTAAGAGAATGAAGCTGCAAACAATATCCTTTATAATCAACGTCTGCTGAAAGAATACTTGGAAAGAAAAGCAAATCTGCAAATCTGGTCTCCAAGAACCTAGAAATATCTGTTGTCGTTTTAGAAAAATCAGACAAGCTAACCTTTAAACTTTCAAGTTTTGTCATAACAATGGCATGTAACGGCAAGGCTTACTGATGGGCGGGAGTTTAAAAACGTAAACAGTCTTGCCGTGATTGAATTTAC
>NZ_JAMDLG010000005.1 GCF_023721715.1 Parasegetibacter sp. NRK P23 | reverse complement strand
CGCAAAGATTCTGTGTTATTGCGGAACTTTTATTTTCTTAATTTTAGATTTCTAAAGCGGCTTTATGTCAGCTTCGTAGGGCAATCATACTAATGATTGCTCTATTTTATTTGTGTGTGTTCCTAATTTAAAGTACTCCTCATCGTATTTTTCATTCTTTTTCCATAGCGTGTATAATACTTCTAGTAGTTTTCGCTGTATGGCCACTACCGCTTTCATTTTGATACCATGCTTTGATACCAGGCGGGCAAACACCGTTTTCATGCGTTCATCACAGCGTAGCGCACTCAGCGCGGGCATGTGCAGGGCTTTTCGCAGATAGCGGTTCCCTTGCTTAGACAGGCGCGGCTTGCCTTTGACTGATGTGCCGGATTGCTTTTCCTTTACATCCAGTCCAGCATAACTTACCAACTGACGCTTATTTCTGATGAGTTCAAATTCATTCGTCTCCGCTAACACCACAGCCGCCGTCAGCGTACCTACCCCGGGAACCGTACACATAAGGGCGGCCTTTTGCTTCAAAGCCGCATCAGAAGCCAGCTTTTCACGGATTTCTTCCTTAACTTCAGCTTCCTGCTTGTTGAGCAGCGTAATACGGCTTATCATGCGCTCGATACTCTTTTCCCCGGGAAAGGCTTCAGAACGCTCGGCATGGAGTTGGTTCTTCAAAAGCGTGCGTTCCACTACAATCTGGTCGCGCTCACGCGTCAATTGACGTAATGAACGCAGCACCGTCTTGGGGCGTTTCCAGCTATCCAGTTTTCGCTCAAGCCCAAAACGGGCTATCGCCTGAGAGGAGGTTTTATCCGTGACCGTCTTGATGTCAAGCGTACGGGCGTAATTGCTGATCTTTGAAGGCATGATCACACTTACCAGGCAGCCTGACTCTTCAAGGTAATAAGCAAACCCTTCATGATAAACACCTGTCGCCTCCATTAAATACCAGACCGGAAGACCGGACTCAAAGAGTTTCCCCGCCATTTGAACCACCTTTTCAAAACCCTTCGGGCTATTGGGGAAAGATTGGTTACTTACATGCTCTATATCCCCGCCCGCATACATACGACTGAAACTAACCACTAATTCTTTAGACGCCACATCAACGCCTACCGATTGCTTAATTACCTGCATAGTTATAATGAATTAATAATCAATGCGAAAACTCTCCTTCGTTTTTTCTCGTAGAAGTTATCGTGGATACAAAGACCTGCAATGTTCCTTACATTCTGTTCAAACTCGAAAGAGCAAAAAGACAGGGACCATCTCTTTGCGAGAACATACTTTAAAGTTGTTTAGACGCATTTGGGTTCCCTGACTTTTCACATTGATTAAGCTAAATTATTACAACAACACAAACATACGAGACGC
>NZ_JAMDLG010000004.1 GCF_023721715.1 Parasegetibacter sp. NRK P23 | reverse complement strand
CCAACTGTAATTTTGATAAGTGTAAAACGTCACCAAGGTTACACACAACGGTACGGCTTACTGATGGACGGGATTTGAGAACGTAAACAGTCTTACCGTTACTGAGTTTACTTTGAAAAATGAACAACACGTTTACCGTCTTACCCGGCTATTAGTAAACCGCTGTTAGCCGTAGTTAAACCCGACCCGTTTGCATAATTCTATGTACATTCTTTCAATGGTCTTACAAATTGACTCAGTTTCACTTTTATCAAATGTGATTTCCCCTTCCAAATAACGAGCGGCTTTTCTCGCGTCTGAAAGACGATTGAAAATTTCTCTGCGGTCAATGTCAAACTGCACATGGGCATTTCTATACCTTGAATTAAAGGCCGACTTTATACTTTTATGTGAGGTCTTCAAACTCATATTCTGATTTGCCTCCGCAAGTAAATTCACTTTAGCCAAAAGCTCAATTGCGCTAAAGGAATTGTCAATAAAAGAAAATACGAAGTCGTTTCCTAAAGCAAACTTGCTTGTCTGAAGAAATTGATTAGCAACGGCTAAATGCTCTGTGCAAATTTGCTTATTGTAAATAAAGTCAAACGACAAATAGAAGCCATCTTTGAGCAAAATCATTGTAACGTGGCCGCAATTAAGGAAGTCTTGTTCATTCAAATTCACATCTTCAACGTCCTCGCTTGAGGGCCAGAATTCTTCCAGATCATGATTCGTATTTTGTTTAAGTTTTACGTCAACAGAAACTTCGTCATTTAGTCGAACAATATGAGGTCTGCCATCAGGAAACAATATCGCCTGCGCTGCCATTAATGTAAAATCGTTTGGTAGCAAATCTTGATCTCGACGCCTAGCTATTTCTGGATTAAAAAATAACTCATTCATGTTCCTAAACACGTTACTTGAGAAGTCATCACTGTCGCTATTTCGAGTCTCCATATTAATTACGGCTAACGTAACGGCTTTGCGATGGCCGGGAGTTTAGAAACGTAAACAGTCTTGCCGCGATGGAATTTATTTAGAAAACCAAACATCACGTTTACCGTCTTACCCGGCTATTGCAAAACTATTGTTGTAGGAAAGGCAAGAAGTGCCTGTCAAAAAAGTCTTTACTTGGTCCAATTATCTAGCGATAGACCTTTAATGCGTTTAAAATGGTCGGTATTATTTGTAACAAGTTGCATGTCATTACCTATGGCCACGCCAGCGATCAATGTATCTGTATGCCCAATCTCAGTCCCTTTCTTTCTAAGGTCTGCCTGAATTGATGCAGAAACTTTAACTGTTTTTAATGTCAATGGAAGTACTTTATTTAGATCAACAAATTCCTCAAACTTACCAAGTTGTTTCTTTGCGTCTTTGTAAAGTAAGCCATTCAAAATCTCATAATAGGTTATTATACTCAAACTGATGAATCCAAACTCATTTAGATGTTCGTCAACCCTTGAAATAACCTTTTTATTGCCACGTAAAAACTCTGATAGAATATCAGTATCAATTAAGGATGCTTTCATATTTCAATATTCCGATCAAAGAGTTTAGTGCGGGTCTTTTTAGTGTGGCTTACAAAATCTGAATATTCCTTACCCGTCATATCATTGAAAGATCCTCCGAACGAAAGTATCTTCTTTTTTAGGCTCTCCTTTGTCTTGGTTTTCGGCGTTAGTGAATGTACAAATTGATAAAGTTCTTCCAGTCGGTCAACCGGAACATCTTTGATTTCTCGCAATATGGTATTTATGGTCAACATGGTAATAGTAACTTTTGCCAAAGATAAGAAAATTCAATGTCGTCTACTAAGAATTTTAGCTTACGAAGATTGTATGGCCTTTCCTACAACGGAAAGGCTTTGCGATGGCCGGGATTTGAAAACGTAAACAGTCTTGCCAAGATTGAATTTACTTTGAAAACCAAACATCACGTTTACCGTCTTGCCCGGATATTGCAAAACTATTGTTGGCCGTTGTGTTAGTAAAGCTTAAGGAAATCTATTAAGGTGACAATTTTTGTCCTGCCAAAAGTATTTAATTCAAGTAAATCTTTGTCAATTGTAAGTAGGTAATCAGCTCCTCCGTCAACAGATAAGGATAGAAGGAAATTATCTTTTATGTCTCTGCAAGCAAGTACTTCAGTCGATACTTTTACAAAGTGAGCATATTCATCAATAGTCTCAAGAATATCCTCAAGATCATTCGTAGTAAAAAACCTTCTGAACTTTGGTCGATTTGCGACATCGATAAACTCATCCATCAATTCTTTACTGAACAGGATTACACAGTCCTTTGAAAAAATTAAAAGGTCAAGTTTAGAAAAGTCTTTTGTGATAAGAAAATTAATCCAAAGATTAGTGTCGAGTATTACACGGTTAACCTTATTTCGCATACCGTCTTGCTCTTACGATTTCAACCTCTTTGGTAATCTCCTCCATGCTAGGAACGGATTTAGCCTTAGCCCTAAGTTTTTTAAGAACATCAGAAAAACCTCCTTTTGATGTTTCTTTAATTGAAATCAGATTAAGGTCAGCCAAATCCTTAAGAAGCTTTTTAGCTTTAGGATTTAATATGTCCACTCGAATAGTACTCATAAGGCCAAATTTAAGAATAAAATCGGTGTCTTTATGTATTTGAATATCTAGTTGAGGGTCAAAACATTACGGCCAACGTAAAGGCTTACTGATGGGCGGGAATTTGAAAACGTAAACAGTCTTGCCGTGAGTGAATTTAATTGAAAAACTGAACACCACGTTACCCGTATACCCGGCTATTCAGTAAACTAGTGTTAGGGGCGGTGCTGGTTACAGCACGACTTGCCTCTTCCAGGCCAACACTTTTACCCCGTCCGAGTAATGAGCTAAGTTTAGGTTTTCCAATGTCACGCCAGGAAAGTCATAACCAAGTCTCAAATTATTGTCATTGATTGTAATTGCTCTAAGTTGCCATGGTTCATGATGTATCTGATATCGATACAAGGTTCGACCATTGCCTAAATACAAGCAATACCTTTCCGTCAGCCAACTATCCATGGGAGATCGAATATCTTGGATTTCTCCCAATGAATAAGAAATATTCAAATACTCTCCGGACTGTCCGCAACAAAACTCATGGTCACTACCAGAAATATTCCTTTTCATGCTTGAAAAAACATAAGGAAGTCCCGATAGATGTCTAGCTACAAAACAAGATAATTGTTTAGCCCCTTGTATATTCAGGAAATAAACTCCTGAAACTCCTTTATGCTTAACATATGTTCTGACGTTAACCTCGTGAAAAGTCGAAATTAAAGGCACGGAAGGCAGCCACCTGGGCCGAATATTATTCATTGTGAAAGCCACGACCGAAATCCAAGCTACACCGTCAAAGGTATCAAGCTCAAGTCTACGCGGAACGTGTCCCCAAAACAAGTCAGCCCGCACAGGAAAATGAAGAAATACAGCATGATTCCATTCTTGATAATATGCCCACTCTTCGACAGGAAATTGCCAAGGTCTGTGTCCGGTTTTATTTATTATGTCTGAAACTAAATTCATGTAGTGTCAATTAAGCATTGCCCCTAACGGCAAGGCTTACTGATGGGCGGGAGTTTAAAAACGTAAACAGTCTTGCCGTGATTGAATTTAC
>NZ_JAMDLG010000003.1 GCF_023721715.1 Parasegetibacter sp. NRK P23 | reverse complement strand
TGAGCCTTCCCACATCGTTTCCCACTTAACCATGACTTTGGGACCTTAGCTGGCGGTCTGGGTTGTTTCCCTCTTCACGACGGACGTTAGCACCCGCCGTGTGTCTCCCGGATAGTACTTACTGGTATTCGGAGTTTGCAAAGGGTTGGTAAGTCGGGATGACCCCCTAGCCTTAACAGTGCTCTACCCCCAGTAGTATTCGTCCGAGGCGCTACCTAAATAGCTTTCGGGGAGAACCAGCTATCTCCGAGTTTGATTGGCCTTTCACCCCTAGCCACAAGTCATCCGCTAATTTTTCAACATTAGTCGGTTCGGTCCTCCAGTTGATGTTACTCAACCTTCAACCTGCCCATGGCTAGATCACTCGGTTTCGGGTCTATATCCAGAGACTGTGCGCCCAGTTAAGACTCGGTTTCCCTACGGCTCCCCTAAACGGTTAACCTTGCCACTGAATATAAGTCGCTGACCCATTATACAAAAGGTACGCAGTCACCCCACAAAGGAGGCTCCTACTGCTTGTACGTACACGGTTTCAGGTTCTATTTCACTCCCCTCACAGGGGTTCTTTTCGCCTTTCCCTCACGGTACTGGTTCACTATCGGTCAGTCAGGAGTATTTAGCCTTGGAGGATGGTCCCCCCATGTTCAGACAGGATAACACGTGTCCCGCCTTACTCGTTTTCACTTACTGTGCGTTATCAGCTACGGGGCTA